>CAXYUU010000305.1:0-4573 GCA_964292015.1 uncultured Acetobacteroides sp. | reverse complement strand
GGTAGCTAGCCATTAAAGCATGCCCATATTTTTCAGGTAGTCGATGGCTTGGTTGGTATTTACCGTATTGGTTTTGCAAAGGATGCTGCGCCGATGGTTGTTTACCGTAAAGTGGCTAATGAATAGCTTATCGGCAATCTTCTGGCTGCTGAAGTTTTGGCTCACCAGCCTGAGCACCTCCATTTCGCGCTCGGAAAGCTGGTCTAACCCGTTAGAGCATACCACCGTCCTGTCGTTGATGTTTACGATAACGGCACTTTTCGCGGGCTCGTCGCACTGTCTTTTGCTAATGGGATGCAGCTGTAGCCGCAGCAGGTTAACCCCAGGCTCTGCGCCGATGATATCGATAAGATATCTCAGCAGGGTACGGTAGTAGCCCCCATCGGCATACCGTATGCGGCACTCGAATGCCAGCGCGTAGTTTTTACGCTCGTCGGCAGCCAGCCCTTCGCCAAACTGGTAGGCCATCTTGCGGGCATCAATGGCGTGCTGGGCATCCTTGGTGTGTATCAGCTGCTCGAAGCTGTCGAAGGTCATAAGGGGCTGCAGCACCGGCTGCAGGTTGGGGTAGGATACGTGAATAAAGCGGTAGGTGCCGCTTTTGGGGCAGCAAACGGCTACCACCCTGCCATCGACAGTGGCGTTATGCCGCAACAACTCGACATGGCCGTGGTAGTGTGGCGAGTCGGGTGTGGCAAAGTTGTGGTTACCGAGAGCTAGGTTTTCTCGATACTGGTATAGCTCTTTCATTTACTCTATACTTTTAACGGTATATATTCCTATTTATGGTATACGTAGGGCTGCCGCTCTGCAGGCTTTGCCACCCTACTCGCTAGCGTTGGTAAGGTTGTGCAAGAAGGATGGTTGGATTCATCGCTGCCTTGCCATTCATGGCGTTCCCACCCGGATAGCCCTCCAAAATGGTAGGGGTATTGGGTGCTACTGGCCTGTTTGCTGTTCTTCGGTATGCCCTACTAGGCTTTTGCGAAGGTTTGCGATGCGCCTCGATGCGCTGCTACCTATACGTCAACCGACTGGGAGTCGATTGGCTGCCTACTTTACTATGTTATGATGCGTAATAGTAAGCAAAAAAAATATATCTAAAAATAGCGATCAATCGCTATTGACGGATGCCTAACATGTCGCTAATTTGCCTTTCGATAGATGCTGCTACTGCTCTATCAAAAATAGGATGTGTCGTATAAAACTAACTTTAACAGCAAGATTATGGGAAATAGTACTAGAATTCCAAGAGCTATCGACGAGCATCACGGGTACATGGGTATTACCTCTGCCTACCTGCTGGCTGGCGAGCCAACCAACAACGGAGCACGCCTAGGCCTACTACCGGCCGAGGTTACGCAATGGAAAGGGTTTAGCGATAGAGAGGCAATCCTTTACGCCAAGTACTACGATAAAAAGAATTCGCGAACGACGGCAATTAAGGACGAGCTGCTGGTCATTATCGAGGAGACAATAGCATTTGACAAAAAGTACCACTTCCTCGATCGTATTTCATCGTCGCTTAACGTTAACGTTACCGATTTGACAACGTTTAATATTAAGTCGGGGGTGATGGCCAAAGCAGGGCGAACCATACACCAAACGCCAATCAACGAGGTGGTAACGGTAGCCATTACACCTTTTGGTGGTGGTTCGGTAAACATTAAGTGCTACAACAGCAACAGCCAGTATGCGGGTATACTAGACTCTGCCGATTGCGTGCAGTACCTGTACATGGTGGGCAGCACGCCTCCTGTTTCGGCCGAAAACGATAGCCTAAAGCTTGGCTCATCGACTAAGGGTATATTTACGCTGGCCACCAGTCCGGGGTGTTCGGGCAAGAACCTGTACATCTACTTCCGCTGGTTTAACAGCAAGCATCCCGAGATTGCCGGGCCATGGAGCTCGCTCCAAACCACGATACTACTATAGACTGCCCTTAGATACTGGTGTCCCGTTAATCGTAATGTTCGTGTTACGGTTAGCGGGACAAGCCTTTTTAACAACACTATTGTCCAAAGGATGTGATAGCCACAGCGTGGCTAGATGCCACTATAGGCTGAGGACTCGGTCGAATCCTCTCCGAGCTCTTTGACAGTTTAGCCTTTCCCCTTCGGTATAGCTTCTCGGAGTTTCGAACGATGAAATAGCTCCTGAATACTGCCGCATAAGGGCGTTACCTATTTTGTATAGGGCTGCAGATGCGGCAAATGAGCGGTGGCGTCCTGTTCCCCGAGATGAATCTCGGGGTTATTAAGATGGCGCCCCTGCGGGGTTTGGGTAGGTGAGAATTCTTTAACTTCTCTGACTTCAATATTCGTTGTCTTCTTTGACTTCGAAATAATTCCGTCTAACTTCTCTGAATTCTTATTCCCAAATCCCGAATCCCAAATCCCGAGGGCTTCACCCTCGGCTGGTGTACTTCGCCCCTTTGGGGCTTGGAGGGTTGGAGGTCCTGATACTTCTTTGACTTCTATATTCTCTACCTTCTTTGACTTCTCTGACTTCTTTAACTTCTTTAACTTCAACACCCTCTAACTTCTCTGACTTCAAATCCCTTCCGTATAACCTCTATCTACAGCTATAAAAATCCGTAAAATCTGTGTTCCAAATCCGCTAGAGCCAAAACAGGTTTACCGCAATAAGCACGAACACCGTGCACTTTATCTTACCAATATACCTACTTGCAGACGACTGCTCGACAAACCGATTTAGCATCCCCGAAAAGAAGGCCATTACCGAGAACACCACCAACGCCTGAACGAAGAATACCGCCCCTAGCACCACCACCTGAAGGGCCGAGCTGGTGCCCGGTACCACAAACTGGGGCAGAAATGCCAGAAAGAAGAGCAGCACCTTTGGGTTGAGCACGTTCATCACAAAACCCGTCTTTACGAGCTTGGCGTAGCTAATGCCCCGCTCCGATTGGGCAAGGGTTAACCCCGCTTCGCCCCACGACTGGTAGGCAAGGTATAGCAGGTATGCCGCTCCAAACACCTTTACCCCAACTAGCGCCACCGGAAGCTTAACCAGCAGCGTGGCAACCCCCAACGCCACTGCCGAGGTGTGGATTACTAGCCCCGAACATAGCCCAACCGCCACGGCAACCCCACTGCGCCATCCGCTGGTGATGCTCTGCGCTACCACAAAAAGAATGTCAGGACCGGGTAGCAGCGTTAGCAGTATCGAGGCCGCTATAAAGGAGATGATCTGGTAGGTATCCATGTAAAAAAGGGTAAAAATGAAGGATTCAAATGTAGAATATTATGGTTCTATTTTGATTGGTAGGGGTAATATTCTTCGCTCGATATTCATCCGCTGTTTTGAAACCCCGCTTCTTATACGCATTTGCCAATAGCGCCAAACCTACCACATTTAGTATAACCTACGGCTAGCAGAGGGGATGGGTAATCCTTTTACTTCTCCGAACTCTCCCCTTCCGTCTAACTCCCCCGAATTCCGTATTCCCAAACAGCTCCTGTATGTTGCCGCATGCGGCATTATCGCCTTTATGTAGTACGGTAGTTGCGGCAAAAGAACAACGTCTCCGTAATGCCCCGGGATTAATCCTGGGGTTATTAAGATGCCGCCCCTGCGGGGCTTTGACGACGTATCGCTTCGGTTACTTTGTTCTATACCATAGAATCCTGAGGGCTGCACCCTCGCTAGTGTACTTCGCCACTTTGGGGCTTGAGGGTTGGAGGTTCTGATACTTCTTTGACTTCTATATTCTCTACCTTCTTTGACTTCTCTGAATTCTTTGACTTCAATATTCCTTGACTTCTCTGACTTCAAATCCCTTCCGTCTAACTCCCGTTTAACTTCCGTATATTTCCGTTTAACTTCCAGTTACAGTACATCGCCCCTATGGGGCTTGGAGGGTTGGAGGTTCTGATACTTCTTTGACTTCTATATTCTCTACCTTCTTTGACTTCTCTGAATTCTTTAACTTCAATATTCTTTGACTTCTCTGACTTCAAATCCCTTCCGTATATTTCCATTTAACTTCTATCTACAGTAACCATAAAAGAAGCGGCAAAGAGAGGTACCTACCTATCCTTGCCGCCCAATTGCTGAAACTTACTGGAGTTACAACTTATACTATCTATCTAAAAATCGTCCTCGTCCTCTTTTTTATTGAGCCCCTTGGTCGACAGCAACCCGCAGGCTGCGTAAATATCCTGTCCGCGCGATGCCCGCACGGTGGTAACGATGCCCTTATCGTTCAGTGCCTCCTTAAATCGTTGAACCTTTTCCTCGTCGGAACCTAAAAGCGGTGTTCCCGGAATGGGGTGAAAGCGAATGAGGTTGATGCGACACTTGATGCCGTTGAGCAGGCGTACCAGCTCCTTTACGTGGGCAGGGGTATCGTTCATATCCTTAAACATGATGTACTCGAAGCTTACCCTACGCTGCTTGCTGAAGTCCCACTTCTTTAGCTCGTCTACCACACCCTGAATTTTATAGACATTCTGGATGGGCATCAGGTTGCGCCGCTCCTCCTCGAAGGGGGTATGCAGGCCCACCGCCAGGTGGCACTTACTCTTCTCCAAAAACTCCTTCATGGCGG
>CAXYUU010000304.1:0-4601 GCA_964292015.1 uncultured Acetobacteroides sp. | reverse complement strand
TCCGCGGATACCCATCTTCTTCTCCATCTTGCCAACCGAGAATCCAGGAAAATCCTTCTCCACAATAAAGGCCGTGATGCCCTTTACGCCCAGCGTCTTGTCGGTCATGGCAAGAATGATGTACACGTTCGCGTATTCGGCGTTGGTGATAAAGATTTTGGTGCCGTTTAGGATGTAGCTGTCGCCATCTTCCACAGCGGTTGTTTGCTGTCTCGATGCGTCGGTTCCCGCATTGGGTTCCGTTAGCCCAAAGGCTCCAATCCACTCGCCCGATGCGAGCTTCGGAAGGTACTGGCACTTTTGCTCCTCGGTGCCGTACTCCATGATGGGAGCAGCACAAAGCGAGGTATGCGCCGAAACGATTACCCCAGTGGTGGCACAGGCTGCCGATAGCTCCTCTACAGCCATGCTGTATAGGATGTTGCTACCACCCGCACCGCCGTACTTCAGCGGAATGGGGATGCCCATTATTCCAAGCTTGGCCATCTTCTTCACCGTTTCTAATGGGAAGCGCTCCTGCTCATCAACCTCGGCAGCGAGGGGCTTTACCTCATTTTCGGCAAACTCTCGAATCATTTGAAGAAAGAGGCTTTCCGTTTTTGTTAAGCTAAAATCCATGCTATTATTATGTTTTAATGCTATCTCAGTAAAAAAAAATCCAAACCCCCATTGGAATGTAGGGTTTGGATTTATGTTTGATGTTCCTAAAATACCCCTTGAAATATGCTTCAAAGGTAACGAGCATTGTTATTTATTTAACAGCACAGATGCTTTAATAAGGCAAAAGATCCTTAACGTGTGTTGTTAATAAATTAACAACACGCAGGTTTTACTAGGTAAAGTTCCTTAGATAGTCATTCCACCGTCAACATTCAGAGTTGTACCGTTAATATAGGCCGACTCTTCAGTTGCTAGGAATAGGTAGGCCGATGCAATTTCCTCTGGCTTACCAAGACGGTTTGCTGGAACCTTGCTCTTCATTCCTTCGATTACGTTCTCTGGCATTTTAGCAACCATTTCGGTGGCAATAAAACCTGGAGCGATGGCGTTAACGGTTATTCCTTTACGGCCAAACTCGCGAGCCCAAGTTTTGGTCATACCAATGATACCAGCCTTGCAAGCTACGTAGTTGCTCTGGCCAAAGTTACCGTAGTGGGCAACTACCGACGAGGCGTTGATGATACGGCCGTAGTTTTTCTCTACCATGTACTCCGAAATGATCTTTGTGCAGTAGAATACGCCGGTTAGGTTCACGTCAATAACCTGCTGCCAAAGCTCTGGGGTCATTTTCTTGGTGGTGCTATCGCGGGTGATACCTGCGTTATTTACCAAGATATCGATCTTACCAAATTTCTCGGCTACTACCTTAGCAGCTGCTTCAATTTCGGCATAGTTTGCGGTGTTTACCTTAGCAAATACGGCAACGCCTCCGTCGGAGGTTAGCTTCTCGGCTAGGGCGTTTCCGCGAGCCTCGTCTAAATCCCAAATAACGGTGGTTGCACCTTCGGCTGCAAAACGGATTGCTGTTGCTGCTCCAATACCTGCTGCACCACCTGTTATAATGGCCACTCTATTTTCTAATCTTTTCATCGGGTTAAGTTTTTGTTTTTTATGGTCAGATGAAACCCACCTGTTTTAGCAGGTGGGTTTCAGTGGTAAAATCAGTACGTTAAACGAATTCCCTATCGTGTTTCAGCTTGGCCGAACCGGTGATGCATGCTTTTCCTTGAGCATTAACCAAGGTGCAGCCGATAATGCCGATGTGCTTTTCGATATTCACCTCAAGTACTTCGAAGCGTGCCTCGTAGGCCTCATCCACAAAAATGGGGGCCATAAACTTCATCTCCTGCGATAGGTAGATGGGTCCCTCCCCTGGGAAAAGTGTTCCGTAAACCTTAGAGAATACGGCTCCCGAAAGGAATCCGTGTACGATTGGACGTTTAAATATGGTTTTGGCCGCATACTCCGCATCGATATGAATTGGGTTGCAGTCGCCAGTTATCTGGGCAAATATTTCAACATCCTTTTGCTTAAACTCTACGCTATGTGCGTAGGTATCTCCTTGCTTAATCATGGACGGTAGCTTTTTTATTGTTACGGTTACCTAACATTATCGGGTAGCTATTCAGCACTGCTGTACGGTATCACTATTCGCGTATCAAGCATCACGGCGCTTACGCCTGCTATACTCGACCGCCTGTGCCACAATTTACAGCTGGCTTTCGTGATACCGTTGGGTGGTGAGTCGTTACCTTATCGGCAAGGTGTACACCTTATTCTACTTTCTTAAGGATGATGGCCGTTCCCATACCTCCACCAATGCAAAGCGAGGCAAGACCAAACTGCTTGTTGCTTTTAAGCATTTCGTGGATAAGGCTAACGGTAATACGGTTGCCCGATGCTCCAATTGGATGACCTAGTGCAATGGCGCCTCCGTTTACGTTGGCATGCTGCTTAATCCAATCTTCCGAAACACCGTGATCGGTAGAAAGCTGGCGCATAACACCAAGTGACTGTGCTGCAAAAGCCTCGTTTAGCTCAAGGATATCCATATCCTTAAGGTTCATTCCGGCTCTTACGAGTGCCTTAGCTATAGCAGGAACTGGTCCCATACCCATGATCGATGGCTCTACGCCACCTTGTCCGGTTGCTACAATTTCTACAAGAGGGGTAAGGTGGTACTTGGCAACTGCCTCTTCCGAAGCAAGAAGTACGAACGATGCGCCGTCGTTAAGACCCGAAGCGTTACCTGCGGTTACGGTGCCATCTTTCTTAAATGCTGGCTTTAGGTTGGCCAACTTTTCGGGGGGGCTCCGGCGGGTAACAAACTCGTCGGGATCAAACGAAACCATCTCTCTGCCAACTTTCACGCTAATTGGAACGATCTCGTTTTTGAAACGACCTTCGTCGATAGCGGTAGCCGCTTTTACCTGAGAGTTGTAGGCAAAATCGTCCTGATCCTTACGGGTAATGCTGTACTTTGTGGCAATGTTTTCGGCGGTGATGCCCATGTGGTATCCTTCGAAGGCATCGGTAAGGCCATCGCATACCATGTGGTCAACAGCGTTAAAATCCATCATCTTTTGTCCGTTACGGATGCTGCCTGGAAGCACAAATCCGGCTTGCGACATCGACTCGGTTCCACCTGCCATAATAAGCTCGGCTTCGCCTGCCTTAATGTGGGAGATACCATCGATTACCGCTTTCATACCGCTACCGCAAATCATGTTGATCGAGTAGGCAGGAACCTCTACAGGAATACCCGCTTTTACCGATGCCTGACGGCCAATACCCTGCTTGTGTCCGGCGTGTAGCACGTTTCCAACGATTACCTCATCGATGTTGGCGGGGTTTATCTTGGTTTCGCTGATAATATTTTTGATTACCTCAGCGGCCATATCGGCTGGCGATACGCTGGTTAGGCTTCCTAAAAACTTGCCGACTGCTGTGCGCTTGGCGGCAACGATAAATACTTTACTCATAGCGTTAGATTTGCATTGATTTGATATCGTTGGGGATGATTAGACAAGCATCTGTAGCGGCTTGAACTTCCTCAACGGTGAACTCGTTATTGATTTCCCTTAGCACAATACCCTCTGGGGTAACTTCCATAACCCCCATTTCGGTGATGATGAGGTTAACCTGTCCGGCTGCCGTTAAGGGGAGATTGCACTCCTTCATGATTTTGTGTGCGCCACGGGCGGTGTGCTCCATGGTTAGGATTACCTTTTTGGCACCGATCAGCAGGTCCATAGCGCCACCCATTCCGGGGGTCTTCTTTCCTGGGATCATCCAGTTGGCCAGGTTGCCTTTTTCGTCTACCTGAAGGGCTCCTAGAATGGTTACGTCTACATGGCCCCCACGAATAATGCCAAACGAGGTGGCGCTGTCGAAACTGCATGCTCCGGCTACTGCCGTAATAAAACCACCGCCTGCATTTACGAGCTCGGGGTTTTCCTCGCCAGCGAGTGGCTCGGCTCCAATTCCTAGCAACCCGTTTTCGGATTGTATCATTACCTTAATGCTAGGATCAACGTAGTTAGATACAAATGTTGGCAGGCCTATGCCTAGGTTTACCACATCCCCATCCTTAATTTCGAGGGCAGCCCTACGGGTTATCACCTCTCTTATTTGGTTTTTATCCATTTGGTTTTGTCTTTTTTGTTAGTTGGGGCGACCCTATGTTGGGGCAACCCTACGTGGTTGCCCTTACTATTTTTGTAGCCTTCTATCCAGCTCCTGAGCAGCAAACGAGGCCACGTCATCGGCGTAGGTGTTCATGCCAAATCCGGCATCGTAGCCCAGCTCCTTCGCCATTTCGTGCGATAGGCGAGGGCCTCCACATATCAGGATCACCTTGTCGCGGAGCCCTTCGGCTTCGAGCATCTCTACCAGTTCGACAAGATTTTTGATGTGCACATCCTTTTGGGTAACGGTTTGCGAAACCAGCAGTACGTCAGCCTTCATTTCGATGGCCTTGGCAATAAACTCGTCGTTTGGAACCTGGCTACCCATGTTCAACGCCTCAATCATGTCGTAGCGCTCTAGTCCGTAGTGTCCGGCGTAGCCCTTCATGTTCATGATGGCGTCGATACCTACGG
>CAXYUU010000303.1:0-4627 GCA_964292015.1 uncultured Acetobacteroides sp. | reverse complement strand
CGCCTATACTTGGAGTGGTTCCTTCATCCTACTTAGGCTATACATCCTTTGCCATTACCGGCAAACCCTACAAACAACCAGCAACAGCAAGCATAGCATCGGAAAGCACTTCCTATAGTAGCAACCCTTTAGGGTATGCTCCTACTTACGGGTAAATGGTAAAGCCATTGCTTTAGGTATGGTAGGGGGTTATGCTTAGCGCAATGGCTTTAGGAGTAAGCGTCGCCAAAAGTTCGTAAAGTAGAACAAATTACGGATCATACGCCGTAAAGCAAAAAGGCAGCTATCCAAAATTTAGCTTTATTATACGTACGTCAATTTTACTATTTATGCCTAATAACTAGATAGAACTGAGGGTACATAAAGGTATATTACTTGTAGAAACAAAAATCGTGGAAATTTTATTGAATAATAAAGCTATATTTCACATCGAAAAGCTTTAAGATAATAGTTGGATTATGGGAAAAGGGATAAGGAGGATTGTGCTATACACTTTCCTTTTAATTAGTTCAGTCGTTGAACTAAAGGCTCAGACGATATACTTACACGAGGGATTTGAACTAGGGAGAAAGCCGGATAACTGGACAGAGGAAGCTGTGGTTGGAAGCGTTCCTTGGCGCTACAGGAATG
Organism: uncultured Acetobacteroides sp.; assembly: GCA_964292015.1. Lineage (GTDB taxonomy): Bacteria > Bacteroidota > Bacteroidia > Bacteroidales > ZOR0009 > Acetobacteroides. The sequence continues at coordinate 3,997 of CAXYUU010000303.1, read as the reverse complement.
GAGGGTACAACCCGTCGGACCCTAACCTGTTAACCGATCCTGCAGCATACGATCGATTCCGAAATCCAGACACGGCAAAAGAGGGAACCTACAACTCCTGGTTTTTTACCCAAGGATTTGGAAGAGAGCAAACCAAGCTGATCACTCCTCCTTTAGACTTTAGCTTTGCGGTTGCTCCAACCCTAGCCTTTTGGCTAACCGTTTGCGAGTGGCGCATTCCAACAGGGGTAAACAACGACATTCTTAGAATCTACTATAAAGTTGGCGCAAAAGGAGGATGGAGAATCCTGCAAACCTACAACTTTGTTCAGAACAGCTGGTGCGATTTCCAGCTAAGCCTACCTCCTGAGGCACTTCAAAAAGATGTATACCTCGCCTTCGAAGGGTTAAGCCGTTGGGGGATGGGTATTTGCCTTGATGAAATCAGCATTAAGGAAACCGGAAATCAAGCAAAAACGATAACAGAAGCCATTCCAGCGGCTGTTACCTCCGAAGTTATACCCAATGGAACCAATAGCAACCCAATACTCTGCACCAAGCTAAAGGTAACCGGCAATACAGGGGATGCTATACTAGACAATGTTAAAGTAAATGCCATTGCAACAAAGGCAACCGACATTTCCCGTGTAAGGCTATACGTAACTGAGTATCCCGAATTTAACGCATCGGTTCAAATTGCAGAAGGGGTGCTAACCGGAACCTCTACTACGCTAAAACCAAGCTACAAGCTTCCTACTGGCTACACCTACCTATGGGTAGCCTACGACATTGCGCCAACATCCAAGAGCGGCAATACGGTAGATGCCGAAATTCCCGCAAGCGGAATTGGCGTAAACGGCATAACCTTTGCCAATGCCACCATCAACCCCATTGGCAGCAGGGTACTTAAGCAGAACCTATTCTTTGACGATTTCGAAACCGACAAGGGATGGGTTTTATCCGGAGATTTTGAGATTGCCACCCCCATGGGGAAATTGGCGAAAGACTATGGAAACGCCGACCCTGCCCATGCATTCAGCGGAACAAAGGTGCTAGGAAACGACCTTACCAAAGATGGGCTTTACGATGCCAACATCCCCTCTAGCGCGCCTTACACCGCAACATCGCCCAGCTTCGACGCACTTTACTATAAAGGGCTCGTGCTGAACATTAAGAGATGGCTTAACGTTGACATGTTCGACACCGTAAAAATTCAGGCAACAAGGAATAACGGGGTTACCTGGACAACCCTTTGGCAAAACGATGACTACGGCCTCGATGATAGCTGGAATTCCTTTTCGGCAGCATTTCCTGCAGAGTTCGACAGAGCTCACGACATCAAGCTACGCTTTGCGCTATCCTACACCAGCTCCGACAGAGAGTTTACCGGATGGAATATCGACGATGTATCGGTTACGGGAACCTTTATGGAAAAGGATTTGGCAATGATGGAAATCGTTAGCCCAACAAGCACCTGTGGAACCGCAACCAACACCCATCCTATTACGGTAAGAGTAAAGAATGCCGGATCGAAAGAGGCCGTAGCACCAATTCCGGTTAAGCTATATATCAAAGATGGCCAAACCATCGAGGATAACATCACCGAAAACATTGCCCCTGGAGCCGAAGCGGTGGTAACCCTTACCAAACCCTTCCCGGCCAACCTTTATGGCGATATGGAGATTAAGGCTCAAACATTTCTGCCCGACGACGAGGATATCACCAACGATGCGACCACAACCAGCGTATACATATCCAAGACATACCCGGTTCCATATAGCAACAACTTCGACACGCCTGACGATTGGGTAAAAACCGGGTACAACTGGATGCACGGAATATCTACGGCACCAAACATTCTCGGAGAAAATGCTACCGACAAGATGTGGATCACCAACCTTAACGGTAACTACGACAACAGCGCAAAGGCAACCCTTACCAGCCCCTGCTTCGACATTGTAGGGCTCCAAAAGCCAATGCTCGAGTTCAACACCAGCTACATTACCGAGCTGGGCAAGGATGGCGTTACCCTTTCCTACTCTGCAGACAACGGTAAAACATGGCAGCTGGTTGGCAACAATAACGACGGATGGGATACGTACTGGGGATGGGACAAGCAAAGTACCATTGCCTCTTCGGGCAAGGCAGGCTTTACCGGTAACAGCAACGGATGGATTACCATTAGCCACCTGTTGCCCGCAAGCCTAAATGAGAAAACGGGCATCAAATTTCGTTTCGAGTTTACCAGCGATGCGCAAAACAACTTATTTAGCGGTTTTGGATTAAACAGCTTCTCCATAAAGGAGGCACCTGACGATTTTGGTATCGGCAACGAAGCCATCATTTATCCCAAAACTCTTGAAGGAACAGATGCTTGTCAGGGCTTTACCGAAGAAGAGCACATCAAATTCAAATTAAGTAACTTCGGCATAAAAAGGGCAAAAAAGAGTACCCCAGTAAAAGTTGTTTTCCAATCATGCTATTCAAAACCAGGCACCTCCCAGATTAGCAAAACCGAAACATTTGAGGAAACCTTTGCCATTAATTTTGACAAACCAGATCTTTATTTTAATATAGGTGACGAGGAGGTATTTACCACATCGTCAGCCATCGACATGAATCGAGGTGGCAGCTACAAGATTACCATAAAAACAATAGATGATCCCGCGAAATTTTATCAAACCAATAACGACGAGTTTACCCAAACCATTATAGTAAACAAGCCTATTGTTGACCTTGGGCAAACCGTACTGCTAGGAGGAGGCCTTGATATAACAACCCCCAATCCAACCTTAAAAGAATTCAACATATCCGGATACTCCTCAGGATATAAGGTTGAATGGAAAACGAAAACAGGCAATGGAGATTGGGTAGAGAGCCCCGGTGGAGGTGATAAGCGTACTATTAAGACAGGTGACTTTATTCCATCCGAAAATAAAATTACCTACAAAGTAACCCTTACTGGTGAAACCCCCCCAAACTGCAGTGTCAGCACGACCACAGATGTATACAAGCTAAACCCCGATGTTGCCGTTACCAGTATCGTATCGCCAACCAGCACCTGTAGCCTCGGCAATAAGCAAGCCGTAACGGTTAACGTAACCAACCGAGGGCAGGCTATTGATGTCATAAAAGCAGGAACCAAGGTAAAACTTTGCCTTAAGTATAAAGGTACACTTCAACCCGAGCATGAATTTATACCAACCAAGGATATAGCCTCCGGCGAGTCGTTCCAGTACACCTTCCCCGAAACGTACGACATGTCGGCAAAGGGCGAATATGCTATCGAGGCATTTGCTTCGATTCCATTCGACATTAACACCAATGACACATTCTCACCTACTAATCCTGATTATATCAAGATTGAATCTTTTGGTTACCCCGCGTTTACGCTAACGCCCCAAACGCAAACGGTAAAGGCCATCGACTACACCTACGATGCCGATCCTGAACCAAAAAAATTCAGCTCGTACAAGTGGCACGACGAAAGTACGCTGAATACAAACAAGGTTGTATTCCCTGGACCTACTGGTGGAAAGCTTTGGTGTACGGTAACCGATGGGCACGGGTGTAGCACCAAATCGGAGGCAGCAATAACCTTCGAGGTAATAGATATTGCAATCAAGTCGATTAACAACATCATCACAGCATGTACCCACGAGCCAACCCTGAAGCCAGCGCTAACCATCGAAAACAGAGGTAACGTACCTCTACTTAGCAAAACGGTTATTCCATTTAACATCACTAAGAACGGGGTAGTAACCACCTGCGACTACACCCTTACCTCCGACCTCGCACCAGCGGCAGTGCTCGATATTATCCTAAACACCCCGCTCGACATGTCGGCCAAGGATGACTATACGGTAGCCTTCGAGGCTAAGCTACCGGGCGATTTAGTAGCCGACAACAACACGCTATCGGCTACCATAAAAACGTATGGACTTCCAATATCCAGCCTTCCTCCAACAGTGGTTTCGCACGATGTAGAGGTAACCCTTGATGCAGGTCCTGGATTTTC
>CAXYUU010000302.1:0-4628 GCA_964292015.1 uncultured Acetobacteroides sp. | reverse complement strand
AAGGAAGGGTAATCGATCGATTACCCTTCCTTTCGTACCTATATATATGTAGTAAGCTCAGTGCCTAGCGATAGATGTCATCGCCAACACAACCAAATTCGGCATTTACCTTCGAGCGGCAACCGCCTCGAGAGGTTCAAAAAACCTTTTGAATTTTTCGTGCGGAACCGATACGCAAATACGGGCATACCTATCCGCACCCTCCATCTCCTTAGCAAAGAAACGTAGCGAAACGCTGGCAATATGGTGCTCCATGAGCGTATCGTAAGCTAGGTTGACGATCGAAAAGATTCCTACCGGCTCAGACTCCTGGTAGAACTCTTCGGCTAGGAAACCATGTTCGCGCAGATAGGCAATATTCTGAGCGATCCCCTCAACCGTTTTTTGCTTGAATTCGGCAACCGCCTTTTTGCCCTCCACAGGGGTAAGCAGGCGAAGTATAACCTGCTGGGCAAAACCATTAGTTCCGTTAGTGGCAAATAGTAGGCGAAGCAGAATTTCCTTGTTGAATACGGGGTTTGTGCTGTGGATAAAACCTAGGCGCATGCCGCTAAGGCCAACCGACTTGCTAAAGCTTTCGGTAATAATAACATTTTCGAGAGGGAGAATACGCTCGTAGAAACGATCATCGGCTCCCTTAAAAATACGACGGTAGGGACAATCGCAGAAAACCACCACCCCGCTATCGTTTAGAAGCTGAATAATATCGAAGAGCTTTTCGTCGTCGTACTTGTCTCCTACAGGATTACTCGGATCGCAGATGAGCACAGCATTACCTCGAAGCTCATCGATCATGCCGCTAAGCGACGATAGCGAATGGTACAACGCGGGTTGCTTACCCCGCATCTGCATAATCATAAAGTACGACTCCCAAATTACTTCGGGAACGAATATCTTACCGACATTAACCGTTTGAAAAGCCATATCCAGAGCAGCCATCCCCCCTCCGGTAATCGAAATATGAGCAGAGCAGGCGTTACCTCCAAAAAACTCCTGGTTTACCGCATCCCTAAGAGCGGGAAAACCGGTCGTTGGCGGGTAAACCTGAATCTCGGGAGAATTGAAGTCGATCGATTTAACAACCTCGCTCAAATCGATGTTTACAACGGCATTGATTCCCCTATTCAAGGAGAGGTACTCCTGCCCTGTTTCCTGAGTTAAGCGACGAACCAAATCGCCAATTTCAACAATAGCACACTGCTCGGTGCCACTTACAATTACTTCCATATGCCGTAAATATTAAACATGTACTTGTTGGTGGATGCAAGTTAGAAAAAAATACCCCGTTGATTCACCCTCGAAAATAGGGCTCCATTTACAACTACGCGCCAATCGTACGAATACAACTGCAAAATTTGCTGAATCTTCGAATGCCAGCTACAGCTTATACGAGCAACGAGCAGAATTACCTAAATGTAAAAGTTGGCATTCCACCGAAAAAAAATGCAGCTAACCTTTCCTTAAAAGATATCGATCGCACCACACCGCTCCATTCGTTGGGAAATGGCAAAATTAAAATCGTTAGGGATACTGTTCGAGAGTGTTCATGAAGCTACGGAAGCAAAATTCACAAACGCCAGGATGTTCTCCGAGGCACATAACGAGCGACTCCTCCACATTTTCCACGTATGTTCCTGCAGTAAAATAGGGTTCCCTCCCTTGCTATCCTCTAAAAAAAGAAATTGGCAATTTCATGGATTTAGCTACAAATAGGGTATACCCCCATATACTTTAATAAAAACCCAGAAAGTACGGTTCCGGAATATACCGGTAGTGCATAATCTAGCCCCCTCCATTTAACTCATTACAACCAACTAGACGTTAATATCTAGAAAAAACAGCTTAAAGCAAGCCCTGTAGCCCCCTGTACGACATGGCTAAGCTAATGATCGGTTTTCATGTTTTGCAAAAACACCCAACTAACACTTTCATCAAAAAGTAGGGATTTACCTAATTGAGCAGGGGGTGAGGTTCGTCATAAATTTGCTCTTGTCAGTTTGAAACAAAAAAAATAATTGTCGAACCAAAAAAACATGAGTCATGAAAAAGTTTGGAATTCTTCTAGGATTTACGCTTCTCGGCATGGCAGCATTTGCCCAGATGGCAGTTAACAACGATGTTGTTATTAAGCAAATTGGAATTGACAACACGGTTGCAACAACTCAAACCGGTAGCTTTAACTACGGTTACGTATCGCAAATGGGTATAGACAACGGAGCAGTGCTCACCCAAAAGTTTTTTGGCAATGTAGGCGTAATTAAACAGTTTGGAATTGGAAACTATGCCAACCTACAACAAGAGGGTTTAGCTAAGGGGTACATCTTCCAAATGGGCATGAAAAACCTAGCAGTTGTTAAGCAAATGGCCTTCTCGAATGCCATCATTGAGCAAGTAGGCAACGGAAACATTGCCGCTGGAGCAAGAGTTCACTTCGAAGGTTGCAAACCTCCTCACGCAGATTTTCACGGATTTAGCCGTTGCGATCTTGCCATACCTCGTCCATTCAGCCCAATTGTACTGGGATACTTCGATAGGTTTACCTTAAAGCAAACCGGTAAAGACAACTTGTTCTTGGCAATGGGTCCTTTGAATGGAACACAAGATATCAAGCAAGTTGGGAAGGATAATGCCATTGTTCTTGGCCAATCGGGATTATTTAGCAGCAGCTACCTACGTCAATATGGCGATAAGAACTACATCTGGTTAAATCTTACTGGCGACAAGGCATCGATCATCCAAAGTGGCTACAAGAACCTAGTGGCTCTTACCCAAAAGGATGGTGACTCCAAGATTTTACAAGTTGGATCTTACAACAAAATCGGTTACTGGAGCAAGAGCTTCTGCTGCTCTGAGTGTCCAAGTGCCCCTGCTACTTTTGCTGGCGATGATCTATCGATCACCCAAATGGGCTACAGCAACAAGGTAAGCTTGTACAGCACCACCAGAGGTAACACCGATGTTACCATCAGCCAATACGGAGTTGGCAACTGGGCAAGAGTCGTACAAACTGCTGTTAACGAACAGCTACCTCACGATGGTTGCTGCGGTGGCGGACCACGTTAGCACAAGTTAAAATTGGGTAATACTACATCCCCTTAATAGGACTAATTACTGTCTTATCTTCAAACTGAGCCCTGAATGTAGTGTATACATTCAGGGTTTAGCTTTACAGCCACTCTCAACCTTGTTAAAATGACGCCCTTTTTAAACCTATTTGCACTACAAATCGTTTATCATGTAGCGTTACAAGCATCTATAAAACAGAGAAAATGAAACCACTTATTTTCATACTTACCATCTGCCTATTTACAAGTATACAACAAGTGGTTGCACAGGTAGATACAACAAAGAAGAGCAAGGAAAAAACACAAAAAGAGTTGGAAACCATTTTAAATGGTGTAAACAAGGCTAAGCCGACTCTTGTAGAAGATGAAATTAGCAACATTATTATTGACCAAACAAAGACAAAAAGCGGTAAGGATTTCATCGACCTATTTACCAACTATCTAGAACTCCCATCATCCACTGTGGCGTATACGATTGTCATAGAAGAAAAGCCCAGTATTGGGCGTAATTCAATGATATCAATAATAGTAAACGATATTGAAATTTACTCAACTAACCTACAGCCTCGCGAAGATAAGCTGCAAGAATCAAGTCTTGAAGCAGCCGAAGTTGCTTCTGAATTTATAACCAACTACACGGCTATAATGCGAGACATGAGTACTAAAGAGCAACTAGGAACAGGAATATTTTAAAATCAACAACTATGAAAGCTGCCAAATTTTTCATGCTAATCATTGCCTTAACTCTAGGAGGCAAGGCAATGGCTCAAGATTTTACATTCACCTTTAACAACCCATCATTTGGGGGCAATCCTAATTACGGTTCGTATCTACTACAATCGGCACAAGCCCAATCAGAATACAAAGAAAAAACCGATTTAACGAACCAGCAGACGTCACTCGACGATTTTGCCACCAACTTAAACAACCAAGTACTTTACCGACTCGCCGATGCAATTGTTCAGCAACAATTTGGATTAAATAGCTCGGTTAAAGATGGCGATTACCAAGTTGGAAAGTACAAAATAAACATAGGAAGAGATTCCAATGGAGTAAGCATCACCATTTTTGATACTTCCAATACCAACCAAACTGTTATTCAAATCCCTTACTACTAGTTTTAAAACTCTCAGCTTAATGCAAACCACACAACGTTACCTTAGAAAGATGCTATGGATTGCCCTCCTTATAAATACTATAGGGTGTGGCAACTACATGAGCCAACAGCCACTTTCGGTAGAGAGAGCTAGGCTGGGTCCTGAGACGCCATTAAAGAAAAACCTGCTCAACCTACCGGCTCCAAGAGAGAAAATTGTGGCGGCAGTGTACAAATTCAGAGATCAAACTGGTCAGTATAAACCATCTGATTACGGTTCTAACTGGTCAACTGCTGTTACCCAAGGTGCTACAACTATTTTAATTCGAGCACTCGACGAATCGGGTTGGTTCATTCCCATCGAACGAGAAAATATACACAACCTGCTAAACGAACGAAAGATTATTCGGACGAGTAGGGCACAGTATGAAGGTAAAGAATCGGATCTGCCCCCACTACTATTTGCA
>CAXYUU010000301.1:0-4667 GCA_964292015.1 uncultured Acetobacteroides sp. | reverse complement strand
GGTTGCTCGAAGGTTACCCCCACCGGAAGGCCCATGTACTGCTTGGACGAACCGCTACCGAGCTGGTCGATGCGCTGCAGCTGCGAGATTACCGAGATATGCCCGCCTGTAAGCGGGATATTCTGGTCGATGTTTACCGAAAGATCGGTCGTTGCGGCGTTGTTCCTTACGTAGGAGTACGACCCATCGCTATTCTGGTAGCTGCTCACCGATCGGTTGATGTTGGGGAGCGTTCCCTCTAGCGCAATGCCCGGAAGCAGGTCGGCCTTGTAGCTGCGCAGCTGCCAGTATGCCACCTTTAGCTCGTTTCGGGCCACCAGCGCGTCGAGCGATTGCTCGTGCGCCAGCGTTAAGGCGTTTGGAAGGGTTATCTTAACCACCTCGGGCTGTCCAAACGAAGGAATGGAGGCAGCCAGTAGTCCAAGGAGTGCAGCGTATTGTGCTATTTGTCTCATTACTTTAATTTTTAGGGGACACAAGTATCAAGTATCAAGTATCACGACACGCGACTTGATATTTTGCAGAATCTTTTCGTGATACGTGATACGTGTGTCGTGATACGTACATAGTGATACATCTACTCGTAGTGCAGCGCCTCTGCCGGTTGAACCTTTGATGCCCTAACAGCGGGCAGCAGCACGCTAAAGAGTACGGATACCATAAGGATCAGCTCGGTAAGAAGGAATACCGTTACGAATCGGGATACCGTTAGCGATGAATCGGGGCTCAGCATTCCGAAGTAGGCCAGGTTTCCCCCAACAACCAGTACGGGGATCGAGGAGAGTAGCAGCAGCATCGTTGCCTCGCCGAGTACCAGCCCAATAATTCCCATTCGCGACGATCCAACGGCCATGCGAAGCCCCAGCTCCTGAACGCGCTTCTTGATGCGACCCGAGAATACGACGTAGATGCCCAGCACCACGTTGATCAGAAAGAAGAGGGCGCACCAGAAGAGGTTGCTGAGCATGTTGTTTTGCTCCATATCCACGGAATCTCTCATGGTCTCGAAATCGTTTACCCCCGTAACAACAATATTCATCGATTGCGAGATATCGGTGCTGAGCAGCTTTAGCGTTTGTGCAAAAGCACCATCCTTGCCCTGCTTTACCTTAACGATAATCCTCCATCCGGAGCTCATCCTCTGGAGATTCATCGGAATGAATACGGTAGGAGTAGGATCTTCGTACGTTCCGTATTTAAGGTCGGCTATAACGCCTATTATTCTCGAGCTATCGCTAAAGTCATCTTCGATTTTAATATACGTACCAACCGGGTGGGGCCTTTTAAGGAACGACTGCAAGTTTTGAGAGATAACGCACACCCGTTTATTTTGAAACATTTCCGCATCGGTGAACCATCTTCCCGTAATTGGGACGATGCCAAGGAGAAGAGGAAAGCGGGCGTCCGATTGCCTAATATTCATTCCCGTTTCTACGTTGTTAACCATAATCGGGCAGGCGTTTCTGCTACCTGAAAAAGGTTGGGAGTTATAGGTGTAGGCTAGCTGCTCAATTTCGGATCGGGTACTTAGGAATCTATCGAGGCTATCCTTTATATCACGGCCTACTACCGGCATACTATTCTTTCCTTCCATCGAAATAACGTAGCTACGCTCTGTATTAAAGCCTATTGGAATGCTGTAGCTTCGGTAGGCAACCACGAACGAATCGGTCACGTAAAACAGCATTATGCCAACCACCACCAGCTCTGCAAAGAGTAGCGCGTTGCTGTGTCTCTGTGCCCAGAGGTATTTTAGTATCATTCTTATCATTGTACTCCTCCTTTTAGCGCTGTTGAAATGTTCATTTTGGCGAGCTTCCATGCCGGAAATAGTCCCGATAGCAAGCTTATCATCAGGCTAATGCCAAGTACGGCTGCAAATGAGAGCAGATTTGGGTGAACCACGCTATCGAGTGGTACGTCGGCAAATCGTTCGCTATCGAATAGGTTAATGTGGTGGATAACACCAAAGAGAAAGGAGAGACCGTAGCCAATAGCTCCACCAAGCAGCACCACAATGGTGTTTTCCTTAAGGAAGTAAAGGGTGATCTTATTTTTTGTAGAACCATACGATTTTCGAATTCCCATTTCGGCATACCTGTCCTTAATGTGCGAGTAGTTTAAGATGGTAAGGTTAAGAATCGGTACCAGCAGTATTACCGCAATTATTGCTAGCCAACGAAGGAAAAAGGAATTCTCCATTTCGTTATCCGAAATGTCATATCCCTTTATGAGCATGCCAAGCTTTGTTCTGGGTTCAAATCCTTTAATGGAATCGGGGTTACATGAGGCTGAGTTATACCTTCGTTCAATCCCCTTAATCTCCGCGCGAAGCTTATCTCTATCATCTTTCGATTTTAGGAGATAAACAACATTGAATAGTCCAGTTTGATCGTTGGGCTCGTATTGTGTGGAGTATGGTATCCAGATGTTCGCTGTTGTAAATGTGCGTTGGCTACATACATCATCAACAACTCCAATAATAGCGTAAGCCTTACCTAGGAATGAGAAGCTTCTCTGTTTTTTCTCCATTTCGTTTAGCTGCCTGAAAAAGGAGGTTGAAACTACGGCTACGTTAACCTTACCAAGGAACTCCTGGGAGGTGAATGGTCGTCCCTCCTTAAATCGAAAGTCGAATATATTCCAGTAGCTGGCATCGCAGCATATTGCCGTGAATGTTATTGTTCTGGTTCCATATATTCGAGGGAATGTATTGCTGGTGTATAAGGCAACCTTCTCAGGAGTTTTTACTTTAGACAAGTAATCCTCGGCGAAGGGCATGCCAATAGGTCCAATTGTCCGATTTTCTGTTCCCTTGGTAGTACTCATCATCCGGCTAGAGCACATAATTCGCTCCACGTTACTCTCTGGACTAGCCGCGCGAGTATATTCGGTAATGGAGTTGATAATAATCATCACCGAAGCAATACCCAGCGCGATGCAGATGGTAGCGGTGGCTAGGTGCCCCCTTGCACTGCCCATCTGCCGTATGAAGTTTTTGAACTTTTTCATTTAATCGTGAGTTGTATTTCGTGATACTTGATACGTGTGTCGTGATACATCTATTCGTAGTGCAGCGCCTCTGCCGGTTGAACTCTGGAGGCCAGACGTGTAGGAATCCAGGTGCCCAGTAAAACCATGAGCGCCATTATGGCAAAGGACAAAATACCTGCAAGCGTAAATACTATCCAGCTGTTATCCCAGTAGCCAAATAGGTTTATGTCGAAAATTTTAAGCTGAAGAACCACTATCGTGCTTGGTATGGTAGCAAAGAGTAGGAGAAGCATCGACTCGGTGAGGTAAAATCTTTTTACCGCCGCTGTTGATGACCCTAATGCCATGCGAAGGCCTATTTCGTTGCGCCGTTGTTCGGTTCTAAACCAGAAGCTTCCGATAATACCCAGCAGGACGTTAACCAAAAAGAACAAAATGATGGCAAGGTTTATTCGTATGGTTTTAACTTCGCCAGTTAGCAAAAAGTAGTCTTTGCGTATCTTTTCAAATGGAACGATGTCGCGAATGTAGTAGGGCGAATCGCTTAATTTTGCAAGATCCTTTCGTAGCTGCGGTATGGCATCCTTTGATGCGTTGGGTTTCATCTTTATGCAAATTTCTGGTGTTCGAAAGGATCCTCTGAAATTTTTAAAGCTGGTCTTAAACGGATAGTAAGCGGTTGGAGTTACGAAGTCGTACTCGTAGTACTTGTAGTATTCGGTTATTCCTGCTACGGTAAACTTTTCACCATTACTTTCGAAAGTTTTTCCGGAAGCATTGGCTATGTTTTCGAATACTGTTTGGGCAACATCGGTGCTGATTACTATTTTGCTATCATTATTTTCATCGAGGTCTTTTCCGTACTTAATGGGTATGCTGAATACCTTAAAGAAATTGTTGTCCACCATTCTTAAGTAGGTGTCGATGCTTTTTTTCCCCGATACCATTGGCGCCCACATATTGCTGCCATTATAGGGGCGCGAATTTAATGATGCCGAAGCATATAGGATATTAGGGTTTCTCTTTACCTGTTCGAGTAGCGTATAAAATGGCGTTTCGTATGCTGCCTCTAAGCTATCCTGATTGTTGCTAGAACCATGTTGCTCTCTTCCGGCTACCATCTGTACATCTATAAAATAGGTGTTTTCGATATCGAATCCTTTAGGCATTCGGTAGAGGTTGTACAGGCTTAACAGCTGGTTGGTAACCATCCAGAAAAGGATGAGCACCACCACAAGCTCTGTCCAAATAAGCAGGTTTGCATATCGTTGTGTCCAGATTATTTTTAGAATATGCTTTATCATGATTTTTTCTCTTTTAAGGCAAGAACAATAGGCTGTCTCGCGAGCTTAACTGCTGGGATAATGGCCGAGATAAGGTTAATAGCCAAACAGATTACGGTAAGGTAGGCTAGTACCGCTGGTTTAAGGAACATGCTAATGCTATAGCTAACTCCATCGGGGAATAACATCTCCTGCAGGCATAGGAGCAGTATGATAGAAAGGGCAAACCCGAGCAAGCCACCGATAAGCGTTAGAACCATGTTTTCGGAAATAACCTGTCCGATAATATCGCTTCGGCGGGCACCAAATGTGCGTCTTAACCCGAGCTCCTCCTGCCGTTTTCTCATTCGTGAAATGGTAAAGCTCGACATGTTAAAGGCAGGCACTACC
>CAXYUU010000300.1:0-4684 GCA_964292015.1 uncultured Acetobacteroides sp. | reverse complement strand
AGTAGAGGGCTTGAAAGATAAATTGTGGCAGCTAAAAATTCCACAAGACACCCTTAGTGCTTCGATTGCCACCTACTGGAAAGAAAAGAGGGACAATATTAACCTCGATGAGTTTGGCAACAATAGAATTCTCCCCCAACAGACAGCAGGACAAGTCAGAATAGGCTTGTCGGGAGGAATTGAACAGTACAATGGTGATTTTGGATATAGCCAATGGCGTCCAATGACAACGTTCAACTCCGACATTACCTTAACAAAGAGCATCTCATTTGGTCAAAACATCGGGTACCACTACTTATTTGTAGAACAAGGCTTCTACGATAGGTACATAGAAACATCTGTAGATGTAAAAATCACCCCTTTACCCTACCATCGGGGGTCACCGCTTATTGTTCTGAAATCGGGAGCCAACTTTTCGGTTTATAACGCCAACAAGGATAGAAAGAACAATTTCTTCCCATTTATTGGAGCCGAATTAGGAGGTAGGTATCGTATTAACAAAGACTTTAGCCTTAACCTTACCTACTTTTACAACTATCAGCTAACCGACATGCTTGATAATGTAAGTAACGGAAACCAAAACGATAAATACTGGGGAGTTAAGTTTGGAATCTTCTACCACCTTGGCTACTAACATTTTTAAAAACAAAACGATGAAGACAAGAAATAGAACATACGCTATCTCATTTATGCTGATGGCATTTGCAATGCTTTTTTCCTGCCAAGAAGATCCATACAACCTGGTTGAATACGGACAAATACAAGGCATCGTACTCGATGCAAAAACCAGCAAACCTTTGATTGGCGTCGAAGTGTCTACCACCCCTGCAAGTTCTTCGGTAATTACCAACGACAAGGGTGAATTTACCATACCAAACATAGCAACTGGCAACGTAACCATAAACGCGATAAAATACAACTACAAATCGGCGACAGTACTTGCCAGCGTACTAAAAAACAAAACAACAGCAGTTTCAATGATTCTGGAAGAATCGACAAAAACAGTAGGCACTATACAAATTAAATCACCAGTACCCGATAGTGCCGCTATAAACGTAAAAGCAAAGATAACCCTTGCATGGACTAGCCAACGTGTTGCTCCAATTGATATAATTAAGTACGACATTGTTATCTACAAGGATAGTAGCAGTAGTAGTACAAAAAGAAGCGACATAGTGACAACTCATCGGAACTTAGAGGATACCATCCTCACGCTGAACAATCTTGAATTTAGCACAAAATATTCGTGGCAGGTTATTGCCAAATACAATAACCTAGAGGTTGCTCGAAGTTCTGAATGGAGTTTCACCACGATGAAGATGCCAAATCCGTCCATTTTTTTTTCGCGTAGCTCAACAAACGGTCTTTACGATATAATTGCCACCGACCCCACCTTGAGCTTTGAATACAACTTGACAGAAACTTTTGAGCCAACGGCCTATGGCCCGGTCTCCTATAAAAACGGCAATTTAGTACTATTCACCTCCTTTAAAAACAATATTCCGTACATATACGGGATGAGAAGAGACGGGACTGGTATAATGCAAATCACCAGCGTTCCGAACATTTCGAGCAATTCGGTTGGTTACGGCTACTGCTTTTACGATCATGGCAATAAAATCCTTTTTACGAGCATGAGCCAGCTATACTCCGTGCGTACCGATGGAACTGGGCTAACACTAATTGCAACCGCACCTGCAAACCGATATTATAAAACAGTTGACTGGTGTCCCGAAACTGAAAAGATAGTAGTACTAACAGTAGGTCTTCTTCCATACCAGTCGGAGATATATGTTATGGATAATGATGGAACGAACCCTCAACAAATAGTTAACGATGTACCTGGCATGTTAGACTCTCCATCCTTCTCTCCTGATGGAAAATACATAGTATACGTTAAGGATGCTTCGGGATATGAAAACTTATTTGGAGACATGCATGAAGGCCATATAATTCTTAGAGATATGACTACCGCTGCTGAAACTGACTTAACAGCAGCCGATCAAAATAACAACAATACCATTACAGGGACTAACGATTTAATGCCCCGTTTTGCCCCTGATAGTAGGCAGGTTATATTTATGAACAGATCAAATTTAGAAACTGGAGATGGGACAATCATTAAAACAGATATTTTCAATGGGGGAAGAATAACTATTGTAAGTAAAGGAACAATGCCATTTTGGGCCATTTAAAGCTTACTTAACCCCATCGTTTCGAAAAAGGTTTGAAAGTAACGAGTACTTTTCAAACCTTTTTCGCTGCTATACACTTACATACTTATTTTTTATAGCAAATATTACCAACTCAATTATATTTTTTGCTCCTGTTTTTTCCATAAGGCTAGCCCTATACTTTTCTACCGTTTTCTCCGAGATACAAAGCCTGTCGGCAATAAGCTTCATAGGAAGCCCCATTATCGAAAGTTCTAAAACTTCAAGTTGTCGTTTTGTGAAGTTTAAATCTTTATTTGTCCGTACAGACGTATGCTTACGTAACTCCCCCCCTGACGTATGTTCATCTCCTATTACCGGCATCTCGTAATCCAAAATAAGGCCCTGATTACTCCTATTATTACCTGTTGAATTAGTCGCTGAATTAAGTACTAATAATGCAGATCGTTTCGCAAAAATAGTATTCAAAGCACTTATAATAATATCATACACTTCTTCTACTCCATTTACAACCACCGTATGTCTGAAAAACTCTTGTCCTTCATGCCCGGCAAAGACCCTATACGATAACTTTAAAAATTGATCCTCTTCGAATCCTAAATTTTCCCATATAGTTTTACCTGTATCTATTTTAAAAATGCTAAAAAAAGCATTGCTACCATTAACAATTTTAAAATCGGAATTGAAGATGGCAACAGGCGATGAGGTAAGATCGAAAGAACGAAGAAAATCGCGTTCCGACTCGCGTTTCATTCTTAGATACTTTTTTATTCTAACATCAATTATTCGTTGAAGATCAGAAAGACGAATGGGCTTATCGAACACCCCGTCAACCCCCATTTCTAAAGCAAACTGAACATCTTCTAACTCGACGCCCTCAGAAATAAGCACAAATGGAATATCAAAGGTAAGCCTGCTATCTTTGACTATATTGAAAAAATCAAAAGACTTAAAACAGTTCGGGCGAGTATGGTATATTATAAGAGCAGGTGAGCATTCAAAAGCTTTTTGAATACCATCGGTACTTGAATTTGCAGCAAAGCATTCATATCCAAATTGTAGTATGGACTCTTTTAATGCCGTTATATAGTCAACATCCTCGCCAACAATGAGAATTACTTCCTTATCTTTCATAGGGAATGTATATTAAGGTAAGTATCCTACTCCTCTTTTGCTAATAACTGGCATCCTCTACTCAATTGATTTTGATTTCCATCATAGGCTAATGTATCATAAAGTAGTTACAACAAAAAATGTTTCATTTGAGTCTATCTTTCGCATTATCACTCAATTCAATTTCAAAAACAGCCGCTTAAACTAAGAAATACAAGTTACATCACTATTGCATAGATATCAAGTTTTCACCCTGTTTTTAAACGACAAACCACTGATAACTAAACAAATATTTCAAATTTCAACAACCTCCATATTATCAAAAAATAGACACATCGCTACAATAGCAACATATACAGAAAGAGAACAAAACTTTTAGTTAACTATTCATAACCATTCCATTTAAGAATGAAATTCTCCACAAAAAAAGGGAGATTCGTTAAAAAAATTAATTTTGTGGGCTCTATAATGTATTAATCGACAGGCTAACAATGTTTAAAATAACAAAAAAGACTCTTTTAGCGCCAAATATCTTTTCAATGGATATTTATGCGCCACGAGTTGCAAAGGCAGCAAAACCAGGTCAGTTCATTATTGTAAGAGTACATGAAAAGGGGGAACGAATTCCGCTAACCATATGCGATTACGATGCAATTAATGGAACTGTGACCATTGTAACTCAGACTGTTGGTGCATCAACAAACTTAATCTGTGCAAAAGAAGAAGGAGATTCATTCCTCGATTTCGTAGGCCCCCTTGGCTGCCCAAGCGAATTCCTAGATGAGACAATTGAGGATTTGAAATCAAAGAAAATACTTTTTATAGCAGGAGGTGTAGGCACAGCACCTGTTTACCCTCAGGTAAAATGGCTCCACCAACAAGGCGTAGATGTTGACGTGATTATCGGAGCAAAGAGTAAAGACCACCTAATTCTAACCGAACAAATGGGCGCCGTTGCTCGTAACGTATACATCGCCACTGACGATGGTTCGCTTGGAACAAAAGGTCTAGTAACCGACGTATTAGTCGATCTGATTGAAAAACAGGGCAAAACTTACGACGTTGTAGTAACCATTGGCCCAATGATAATGATGAAGTTTGTGGCACTTACTACCAAGAAATACAACATCAAAACAATAGTATCGCTCAATACGCTTATGGTTGATGGTACAGGAATGTGCGGAGCATGTCGTGTTACTGTAGGAGGGAAGACCCTTTTCACCTGTGTTGATGGGCCAGAATTTGACGGACACCTAGTTAACTTCGAAGAGGCAATGCGCCGTCAAGTAATGTACAAGTCGGCCGAAGGTCAAAAACTTCGCAAGCAGGAAAAAGAGTCGGTCGATAGGTGGCAATGCGAAAAATAGAAACGAAAAATATGACAAACAAAATACCAA
>CAXYUU010000299.1:0-4696 GCA_964292015.1 uncultured Acetobacteroides sp. | reverse complement strand
CTTGCCAGTAATATGGCGAACTAGGTATTCTATCTTCTTTTCCATCTCCCTGTCCCGGACAATATTATGGCGCGATGGAACCACCACCATGTTGAACACCACCTTGGCATGCAATTCGGGGAATTGCTCCAGAAAAGTTTCATACCCCTTTAGCTTCAGCAGTAATCCCTTCGAGTAATCGAGCCTATCAACCGAAAAGATCAGCTTCTGCCCTGTAAGGTTGCGCTTAATCTTCTGCTTCTCGGCCAGAACCTGCACATCCGAACAGGCATCATGGAACTTGTCGTAGTCGATACCAATAGGAAAGGCATCAGCCTTTACAAGCTTGTTGGGCGTATAGATTACGTTATTATGACACTCGTAGCCGGTGGTACGCCTTACCGATTTTAAAAAGTGCTGCGTGTAGTCATGGGTGTGAAATCCGACCAAATCGGCACCCAGCATGCCGTTAATTAGCGATTCGCGCCAGTGGCTTGGCAGCAACCTAAATATTTCGTACGATGGAAAGGGAATATGTAGAAAGAAACCAATGGAAACATCGGGAACTTTTTTTCGAATCATTTCGGGCAGCAGCATCAGCTGGTAGTCGTGCACCCAAATAAAATCGCCCGGCTGAATAATTTTTACGATTTCGTCGCAAAACTTCGAGTTAGCCTCCTCGTAGGCCTTAAAGTACTCGCTATCGAACACGCTGTAGGTAGGAAAATAGTGGAATAGCGGCCATAGCAGGTTGTTGCAAAAGCCCCCGTAGTACAGCTCGTTTAAAGAATGATGCAACGCCACTGGGGCTAAATCAAAATGCTCATTCTCATATTTTTTCGAGGAATCGCCGTCGGGCAAGCCTTCGGCAACCCCAGCCCATACAATTTTAGTCGTAGCCAGCTGCTTGCCGCTTTTCTTAAAGTTTTCGGACAACGCCAGAATAGCCGACACAAGACCTCCTGAATTTTGTACCGCCTTATAACCGCTTTTGGTTTTAGTGAACTTAAAAGGCAACCGATAGGCTGCAATTACCAATCTCTGAAAATGTGCTTTATCATTCATAGTAATAGTCCTCCAACATGATTTTAAAAAAAATCGGGCATTTTCTCAAAGTTATCAATTAATCGACAAGGCAGGCACCAAATAATTGAAAAATAAGCAAATGCAGCTTGATATAAAAACAAAGATCTACGTATCTTGGGAGGCCATTCGAGCTAAATAAGAAGCGACCATCAGCATTTGCGCGTTTAATCGCAATATATTCCACTAAAAAATCCGGCTTATGAACAGCTATTTCACCAACGAAACACTAAGGCTAGCAATTGCAGCAACCTCCTTTGTGGCATTACTTGTTGTGGTGTTTTTCATTTACAGGCGCCTATTCCAATTTATAAAAAGGCATATCCATAAAACCCCAAGCAAAATCGACGACTTTGTTTTAGACCTATTTAAGATCCCCGCCTTATGGCTGCTATACTGGGTACTCCTCAAGATTTTCACCCATGCTTTTCTCAGCAGCCTATCCTTCTTCCCTATCCTACTACATGTAAATACCCTGCTGCTGATTATATCGTTTACGTGGATTTCGATTCAGCTGATTAAAGCAGGAGCGTACTACCTCCAAAGCAAGCTCGACATTAGCACTGCCGACAACCTTAGTGCCCGTAAAAACCTGACCCTTATTAAGGTGTTCAAGGGTATCGCTAATTCGGTGATTATACTCGTAGCCATCTCGGTTGGGCTGCTAACCTTCGAGGAGGCGCGTAACATTGGAATCAGCTTGTTGACCTCTGCCGGAATTGCCGGTGTAATTGTTGGATTTGCCGCACAAAAAAGCATCGGAATGATACTTGCCGGCATACAGCTGGCCATAACCCAGCCCATACGGCTCGACGATGTGGTTATTGTAGAGGGCGAATGGGGGCGAATTGATGAAATCACCCTAACCTATGTGGTGGTTAAGATTTGGGACGAACGCCATTTGGTGCTCCCTGTTACCTGGTTTCTCGAAAAACCCTTTCAAAATTGGACCCGAACCAGCGCCGACATCACCGGCTCCATTCTGTTATACCTCGACTATAGCTTCCCAGTCGACAATATCAGAAAGGCCCTACCCCAAATGCTTGAAGGAAACCCCGACTGGGATGGAAGAACGTTAAACGTACAGGTTACAAGCGCAACCGAACGGTACAAAGAGGTACGGATTCTCCTTAGCAGCAGCAATGCCTCCAAAAGCTGGGACTTACGGGTAGCCATCAGGGAAAAAATGATCGACTATATTAATGCCAACCATCCCGACGCATTTGCTAAAATACGAATTCAGCAGGTGGATGCTTTGTCCTAAATTCGGCTCACCAGTAGCGTATAGCGCTAGGGTTTAATAAACTTAGATCTGAATTTTTCGTCGGAAAAGAGCGTGGCCGTATTAATTAACGCTAGGAATGAGTAGGCCTGCGGGAAATTGCCCAGAAGCCTTTTTGTGGTAAAATCGATGCACTCGCTGTAAAGGCCCACGTGATTTTTGAAGGTTAACAGATTGACGAAAATACTTTCGGCCTCCTCCTTCATTCCTATGCGGTACATTGCCTGTATTAACCAAAAGGTGCACACCGTAAACGACGATGAAGGCAAGCCAAAGTCATCAGAATTCACGTATCGGTACATAAGGCCATTGTGGCAAAGCGCATTTTTTATGGCCAGTACCGTCTTATGGTACCTCACGTCATCAGCTTCAATAAAGCCATATTCGCCCATAAGCAGTAGCGAGGCATCAACATCCGTGTTGCTGTAGGTTTGGGTAAAGGTTTGCAAATCCTCGTTCCATCCGTTGGTGTACACATCCTCTTTTATATCGTTTGCAATACCACTCCAGTTTTCGGCATAGTAGGTTTTGTTCAGCAGTAGGGCAATCTTGCTTGCTCTATCCATGGCCACCCAGCACATCACCTTCGAAAACACAAAATGCTGATCCCCGCTACGTATCTCCCAGATTCCCTTATCCGGCTTTTCCCACTGGGTGGTTACGGTACGCATAATGTTGCGTACGATTTCCCAAATATCTTCAACTTCGTCGAGCGTACCGGGGAAAAATTTGTAGTACTGGTGAATGACATTCAACAAGTAGCCATACACATCGTTCTGCTGCTGGTAGTAGGCAGCATTCCCTGTTCTTACAGGCTTTGAGCTCATATACCCCGAAAGGTGGGGTAGCTCCATCTCTATAAGCTCGCGCTCGCCTCTGATACCGTACATTATTTGGTAGGTGTCGTGCTTCGACTTAAGGATACGCTTGATAAATGTTAGGAAATTTCGGGCATCCTTCGAATACCCCATGTCTAGCAGGATTTCTATCGACATGGAGGCATCTCGCAACCAGCAAAAGCGGTAGTCCCAATTTCGGGTTTCGCCTATAGCTTCCGGCAAGCTCGTTGTCACCGCAGCCAGTACAGCACCTGTTGGCTGGAACGTCAGCATTTTTAAAGCCAGCAAGCTTCGGATGATTTCTTCGTTATACTTTTCGTACTTATTAGCCCGATTCGACCAGTTTAACCAGTACACCTTGGTACGCTGAAATTCGAGGTTCACCCTGTTAATATCGATGTCTATCACCTTTTGATTGTAGGATAGCAGCATAAACTGGGGCTGGGTAAGCTCCATTTCTTTCGCCTCCAAAATATCGTCGAGCGGTAAGCTGGTGTAAAGGAATAGGCAGTCTATCGGATTGATTCTCGAATAAGAACGAATATGATCCTCCTGGGTAACGTGCGATACCTCTTCACCCGCATAGTTAAATGCAGGGCAGTAGCTAACCGCAAAAGTCGGAGCTCCTGAAATAGGCCTGATAAAACGGTAAATTTCGGCAGGTGTAAAGAAGCTGTTATCGCTTGTTATATACCGTGGCATGAAGTCGAACACCTCAAAAGCTCCCTTTGCCGTCTTAAATTCGGTACGCAGAATATTTGTCCAGCCTAAATAGGTTTGGGTAATAGTACAGTCATCGTTTACGATAAACCCAAAATGGCCACCCTTTTCGCTATCGAGCAGCTTAGCAAAAACAGACGGCGAATCGAAATCGGGCAGACAGCACCAGTCAATACTCCCTCTATCCGACACAAGGGCTGCGCTACGGCAGTTGCCAATCACTCCATAATTATAATTCATGCTGTTCATCATACTACTTCTGTATTTAATGACGATCCTCTAACTTATAATATCAACAGTTCTCCCCTCTCTCCTTACACCTAGCTACCTGATATTGGACATACCAAACATCTCATTTTTATTACGTCATGCGGCAAGTTAGTCAAAATAGAATCGGATATTGCTTTACTCAGCAGGATCGCACTACAAGCCTCAGCTAAAAAAAACAGTCATAACTAGTAATATGCGATGATAAGGGAGTTGCTCCTTTTAAAAATAGGACTGATGTTATTCTGATTCCTCGCTTTAGGACTTTGCCGCTAGCGTCCTTCGTATTCACCTCACGGTCGATACCTTTAGGTATAGCGAATGAATGGCAACTACCGACCACCATAACAGACTTCCATCATCACGTTATACTCCATGCACGCCACACCACCCAAAGTAGGCGTACTAAAAAAGATACGCCTATGGATCACCACCCATTTCCTCAAGCTATTCATTTGTGGCCAAAAAGAAAGCCGAAATTCAGCTACTGAACTTCGGCTTTCTGCTATATCCTCTTAGCTAAGTT
>CAXYUU010000298.1:0-4733 GCA_964292015.1 uncultured Acetobacteroides sp. | reverse complement strand
CGTAGTAGATGGTCGACGACAGCGTCATGGGCGTAGGGGTAAAGTCCTGCACCTGCTCGAGCTTAAAGTCGAGCTTTTTGGTTAGGTCCACCAAATCCTTCATGTCCTTGTCCTCGCAGGCGGGGTGGCTCGATATGAAGTACGGAATTAGCTGCTCTTTTAGCCCATGCTTTTGGTTGATGGTGTCGAAGTCTGCCTTTAGCTGCTCGAAGAGCTTAAACGAGGGCTTTCGCATCATTTTAAGCACCTCGTCGGAGGTGTGCTCGGGGGCAACCTTTAGCCGGCCCGACACGTGGTGCAGCATAATCTCCTCGAGGTACGACTTGTTGGCCTCGCCACTTTTGTAGAGCCCGTTCATAAACAGGTCGTACCGAATGCCGCTGCCCACAAATACCTTTTTGATGCCCTTAATTTCGCGCGCCTTTTTGTAGAGCTCCAGCAGGCGGGCGTGGTTGTTGTCCAGATTCTGGCAAACGTTGGGATAGATGCACGAGGCGCGCTTGCACTTTTCGCACATCTCCTTTACGCGGCCCTCCATCTTGTACATGTTGGCCGATGGGCCGCCCAGGTCCGATATGTAGCCCTTAAAGTCGGGGTGGTGGGTTATCTGCTCAACTTCTTTTAGTATCGATCCCTCGCTACGCGAAGATATAAACTTGCCCTGATGCGCCGAGATGGTGCAGAAGCTGCATCCGCCAAAGCAGCCGCGATGGGCGTTTACCGAAAACTTAATCATGTCGTACGCCGGGATGGCCCCTTTACCGTTGTAACGCGGATGCGGCATTCGGGTGTACGGTAGGTCGAAGCTGTGGTCGATTTCCTGCTCGGTAAGCAGGGGGTGAGGGGGATTTACCACCACGATGCGATCTTCGTAAGGTTCAGCAAGGTAGGCGGCGGTGTACTTGTTCGACTCCTCCTCTATGTACCTGAAGTTAACGGCAAACTTTACCTTGTCCTCCAAACATTCTTCAAATGAGTGGAGCATTATCATTGGTTCTAAACGACTTAGGTCGGTGTTGTTTGCAACTGTAAACGCGGTTTGCGGTATGTCGGTAAGCGATTCAACGCTGTAACCTTCGTTCAGCCGGCGGGCAATTTCCACGATGGGCTTTTCGCCCATTCCGTATGCGAGCAGGTCGGCCTTCGACTCCGCCAGGATGGAGGGTTTTAGCTTATCCTGCCAGTAGTCGTAGTGGGTTAGGCGGCGAAGCGAGGCTTCAATTCCGCCAATAACTACGGGTACATCGGGGAACAGGTCCTTGCAAATTTTGCTGTATACGTAGGTGGCGTAGTCGGGGCGCATGCCCGATTTGCCGCCGGGGGTGTAGGCGTCGTCGCTACGTAGGCGGCGGTTGGCGGTGTAGTGGTTCACCATCGAGTCCATGCTGCCTCCGCTGATGGCGAAAAATAGGTTGGGTTTACCAAACTTCTTAAAGTCGCGGAGGTCGTCCTGCCAGTTTGGCTGGGGAACAATGGTCACCTTGTACCCTTCGAACTCCAAGATGCGGCTTATTACTGCAGCACCAAACGAGGGGTGGTCGATGTAGGCATCTGCGCTAAATAGAACAATATCAACAGAGTCCCATCCCTGCTTTTCCATCTCCTTTTTCGAGGTGGGCAGCCAGTCGGTTATTTTTAAGCCTTCACTGTTTCGTACGTGCGCCATTTTATTTAAATCCATTCTAAATTAGACTGCAAATATACTTCCTTTTTTATTAGGGAAGGGGGCATTTAGCAATACGTTCACCAATTGCTAACGCTTTAACATTGAGTATAAAAAAAACTCAGCCGACGTATGCCTGCTGAGTTTTCCTTTTTTCCTTATCGCATGTAGCCTTGCACAAACGGCAACTTACTTGTCGAGCTTAACTTTAACGGCAACAGGTCCTTTGGTGCCTTTTTCAACCTCAAAAGTAACCCTGTTATTTTCCTTTATAGTGTCAATAAGTCCATTGATATGGACAAATATGCTTTCCTGCGTTTTCAGATCTTTGATAAAACCGAATCCCTTCGAGTCGTTAAAGAAGGTCACAATTCCGGTTCTTGTTGTTTCAACAGGTTCTAGTTCAGAGTCTTTTGGAACAGATATGGCAATGTCTTCAAGTTCAACCACAATCTTCTTTGAAGGATCTGGAGGAGTTGATGTAATCATACCATTTTCATCAACGTATGCGATCATATCGTCGAAGCTTCCTCCGCTTTTAGAATTTTCCTTGCGCTCAATCTTTTTCAGATTTTTTTCTTTACGCTTGGTTTCCTTCTTTTTTTGAAGTTCTTTTTTGTTCCACGTACCCTGTGGTCTTGCCATTTTTGGAGATGTTTTTGTTTGAAATGATACTTACTCTACGAATTTAAAGTTGATATTCTTGTTCATAGACAAAATATTCGTCAAAGTTACTCAAAAAAACGGGTTATTTGTATGTTTTTGCAAACTCCACTTTTGCGATATACCTGTTTGAAATTCTGATGGATACGCCAATTCGTTAAAAGCCGATGAAATGTATGAAGTAGAAATCGCCATCGAAAAGATGGCGATTTCTACTTCATACACATATAAATATCTTCGTGAGGATGCCCTGTTTGGAGGGTTACCTACGGTAGGGCGTCGTTCTACTCCTTGGTAAGCGCATCAATTAATGAGGTTACCTCCTTAACCAGCTCGTCGTAGTGCTTGCCAGTTCCTGGTCCCGAAAATCCGGTGTGCACGGTTCTGATTTCCCCCTTTTTGTCGATAAAAACGGTTGTAGGGAATGCGACCACCCCTTCGAATGGGTAAAGTACCTCGTCCTTGTTCTTTTTACTTCTCGACCCGGCGTAGTAGAAGCTATACTTTGCGCCAGTTTGGCTAACAAATCGTTGGATACGGTATTTCGAACTTTCGAGATCGTTTTCCTCGAACATGATCGAAATCACCTCCAGCCCTTTGCTGTGGTACTTTTCGTAAAGCGACTGGAATAGTCTGGTTTCATCGAGGCAGTTGGGGCACCACGATCCGGATGCCTGTACAACCACTACCTTGCCTTTAAGGCTTGGGTCGTCGGAGGTAAACGTTTTGCCGTTCATATCCTTTACCGAAAACTTGAAATTGGTAATGCCGGCCTTTACCTTAATGATGTCTTTACTTTCGGCAATCTTGGCATTATCATCCTTAATGGCTATCCAGCTTGGCTTGTTTGCCGGACTAGTCATCATCTTCCCATTGGTTAGGCTACCGTTCGAAGCAACGTCCGCCGTAAAAATGGAGGCTCTACCACCGTCGAATCCCGACATGTAGAATTTGCTTCCGGCAATTTTGCCTTCCAGGAAGCGCATATCGCCAGTGGGATCGAGGATTGCTCCTGTAAACTTGGATCCTTGCTGCTTAAATTCGGCAACAAGCGTATCGGCGTTTGGGGTGTTGGGGTTTACGATGTACTTCCAACGGCCGGTTACGTTTGCCTTGGGAGCCTCGTTAAACCAGGGGAATCTTTCGGTAACGCCCTGTAGCGCGTAAAACTTGTAGGAAACTCCCTTGCCTTTTCCACGTGGATAGTAGCGTCCAACAAGGCTATCTCCTTTTTGCTTAAAGGTAATCTCGCTAATAAAAACGGGCATCTTAAATAGGATGGAGTCGCCCTGGCTTTCAATTTCTGTGATGCTGATATTATCAGACGCAGTCTTTACGGCTATAGCCGATGGTTTGCCCTTTACGGCCGTAATGCTCATGTTAAAAGGAACGTCCATTCCTTTCTCTTTCGGATCGAGTACGATTGCTCCGAGCCAATTCCCGTTTATGGTCGAATTAATTTGGGCCTTAGCTCCAATGCCCGAAAGGCAAAGGCCTGCTATTATTAACGATTTGAAGTTCATATTTCAGCTAGTTTGTTTTTTAGTTGATGCGCGTCTCCTTCATTTCAAAATCAGTACAAATAACTTCCTGACGAGCTCAATTTTTATGGCATCAACAGCGAGCTGTCGCCATAGCTTAAAAAGCGGTAGTCATTGTCTAGTGCATGGCGGTATATTGATTTCCAGCTATCGCCAACTAAGGCCGAAACCAGTAGCAGTAACGTGCTCTGTGGTTGATGAAAGTTGGTAACCAATCCTTTAACCATTCGAACCTTATAGCCGCCAACAATAATAATTTGTGTTGATGCATGCATTTCGGTGATGCCGTTTTTTTCGAGATGGGAGATGAGCGCGTTAATGGAATCGGAGGCGGTATGAAAATCGGTATGCTGGTATGGCTCCCACTGCTCAATTGGCTTTTCGAAGTTGGGATTGTCACCTCGAATAATTCGAACACCATACCAGTAAAGGCTTTCGAGAGTTCGCATGCTAGTGGTGCCTACCGAAATAATGCTTCCGAGATGTGCTCTTAACTTTTTGAGAGACTCCAACGAAGCCGAAAAATGTTCAGTATGCATCTCGTGATCGGCAACATTTTCTGTTTTCACAGGCTTAAACGTTCCCGCTCCAACGTGAAGCGTAAGCTCGGTTGTGTCAACACCTTGGTCTTTCAAGGTTTGGATGATGCTAGGAGTGAAGTGTAATCCTGCGGTTGGGGCTGCTACCGATCCTTTGTGTTTCGAGTATACGGTTTGGTAGCGATTGATGTCAACATCTTCGGTGTCGCGATGGAGGTACGGAGGAATTGGTATGGTGCCACTTGCCTCAAGTATTTCACTAAAGGTAAAATCGCCATCCCAGCTGAACATAATCAAGACGCTGTCGTTGAGTTTTTCTAGCTTTTG
>CAXYUU010000297.1:0-4745 GCA_964292015.1 uncultured Acetobacteroides sp. | reverse complement strand
ACCAATTACCCGATTTCATTATTAGAACGGGACGATGGATCGAAACATAGCATAGAAAATCACTTGTCTAATGCCTCTCATCTCAAATCTCAAGTCTCACATCTCACATCAAGCATATAAAAACAAAACCAATTTAATACACAAAGCAATGAAAAAGCTGCTTACAAGAATTAGCGTAATGGTTGCGATGATGGCGACAATCGCCGTTGCAACAGGATGTAGCAATAGTGACGATCCAACTCCTGTTGGACCTGTAGTGCCCGGTGATGCTATTGCATGGGCAGGCACCTCTATTGGCGATGGTTCTAACGCGTTTGAGGTTAAGGGAACCTACGTAATAAAGAAGGGCGTGTACTCGCTTAAGGGATGGGTGTACGTGGCCAGCGGGTCGAAGCTGTACATCGAACCAGGCACTATTATTAAGGGCGATAAGGCTACTAAGGCCGCTCTGATTGTTGAGCCGGGCGGACAGCTATTTGCCGAGGGAACTTCGGCTCAGCCAATTGTATTTACCTCGGCACAGGCAGCCGGTAGCCGTAAACCGGGCGACTGGGGTGGCCTAGTAATCTGCGGAAAGGCAAAGAACAATGCCGGCGAAATGTCCATCGAGGGTGGTTTGAGAACTAAGCATGGCGGCACCGACGATAACGACAACTCGGGTATAATCCGTTACGTTCGTATTGAGTTTGGTGGTTATCCTTTTGCTACCGACCAGGAAATTAACGGGCTTACCATGGGATCGGTAGGTAAGGGAACCGCAATCGACCACGTTCAGGTTTCGTACTCTAACGACGACTCGTACGAGTGGTTTGGTGGTTCGGTTAACTGTAAATACCTAGTTGCCTATCACGGTTGGGATGATGATTTTGATACCGATAACGGCTTCTCGGGTAAGATGCAGTACCTACTTGGTGTGCGCAACCCTAAAATTGCCGATCAGTCGGTTTCTAACGGATTCGAATCGGATAACAACGCTAGCGGATCGGTAGCTGAGCCGTTTACCTCTGCGGTATTTAGCAACGTAACCTTCATTGGGCCTATTGGACAGGATGCTCAATTTGCCAATACCAATGCCTTCATCGATGGTAATGGGATCAACCCAAATAACGGCTCTCGCTTAGGCCAATTCCACGCTGCCATGCAAATTCGTAGAAACTCGCACCTCAACGTTTTCAACACCGTTGCCACTGGCTACCCTGTTGGTCTGATTATCGAAAACGATAAGGGTAGCGCTACGCAAGCTGCCGCTACTGCCGGAACGCTTACCGTACAAAATGTGGTACTTGCCGGCATGACTATCCTTGGAAGCGATAAGAATAAGACCTGGTTAGACCAGCTGTCTACCGATGCAACCACTGTCGATGCTACCAAGCCATCGTTCTCGAATGGGTACTTTGTTCGCGCTAATGGAGGCAATACTAATCTTGCAGCCATCGCCGACCTTAAGCTTAAGCAGCCCAATAGCATGATTGCCGGTGCAAGCTACGGTCCTATGGCCGGTAGCCCTCTTGTAGGAAAGACCAGCTTGTTTACCAACGCTCGTCTTCAGGATGCTTGGTTCGATAAGGTTGACTACATCGGCGCATTTAAGAGCGATGCTGATACCGACAACTGGACGAAGGGTTGGACGAACTTCGATCCTCAGAATACTGCTTACTAAGTGTTGTTTATATAGTAGCGCTAAATTTTGTTTAGGGCAAGCTGGGCGAGAAGAATTATTTCTTCTCGCTTTTCTGGTTGGATGTTTCCTTAACGCTATATTTGGAGTATGAGGTTGATCGTTACCATTGCCAGTATACTTCTGCTTCACCTTTCGAGTCCCGCACAGAGCTACCGAAAGGTGGATCGGTTCGTGCATTCGATCTCGGAGGGTCGGGTAGACGATGTCGACTCGTTGGCCGCCCTGATTGCCGACTCGTTTGGGCGCGAAACCGAGCAGCTTCGGGCTGCCTACGGGTGGGTATGCTTTAACATCGACTACGATGTGCAGCGCATGGCCAATCCGGTGAGCTACCGTGGCGACTCGGCCGTAAAGACCACCTTAACCAAGCGTAAGGCCATCTGCTCGGGATATGCCGATCTGCTCATTCATATATGCCGGCAGCTAGGGGTAAAGGCCTACTACGTATCGGGCTATACACGGCAAAACGGGGTGGTGGTCGATCAGGATCACGCCTGGGTGGCCGTACGCCTGAAAAGTGGGCAGTGGAAGCTCTTCGATCCCACCTGGGGCGCCAGCCTGTGGCAAAATGGCGAGCTCGTTAAGCGTCTTTCGTACGAGTACTTTATGGTGGAGCCTGCCGAATTTATCAAATCGCACATGCCCTTCGACCCGATGTGGCAGCTGCTGTACCAGCCCATTAAAACTCCCGAGTTTTACGGGCAGCGGGTAGTTCGCGATGCCAACTATCTTTTTAACTACAGCGACACCATCTCCAGCTACCAGATTTTACCAGAGGCAAAAATGTACTCCGATGCGCTCCTGCGAATGGAGTGGGTTGGAGTCGGCAACCAGTCGTCTGCTCGCTACTATACCCTTCTGAAAAAAGATCTGGCTCTTGCCCAGCAGAACGAGAGCCGAGCGCTGTCCGACATCTGGATGTACTCCCTCGGCGAGCAGGAAAAGGGCTACCAAACCAGCCTGGAGATGTACCAGCAGCTCGTTACGCTTCAAACCGACTACCTCTCCAGAGGGGTTTCTGCCGATCAGGTTCTTTACCTGTCGAATGTGCTGCTAACCCACAGCAAGGATTGCCTACTGGCCTTAAGGAAACTTGGCGAGAGCGACCACTCCGATTTACAGCTGCTCGAAGAGCTCCGCTTACGCACCACCCGGCTGCATGGCCTTATCGAGGAGCAGAACAGGTCTATCGGTGAGGCGATGAGCCGGAAGATAATAGGACGTTAAACGGAAATAATCGGAAGTTATACTGAAGTTAGAAGGAAGGATTTTAAGACCTAGAAGACTGAGAAGGTAATCACCAACCACAATTAAGTATCGAAGCCTTGTCTCCCGTTAGCGGGGCTAGGGGGTGGAAGGCCGGTTTTTGATAAGCGAAGAGCTTACACAAGGAAAACCAAACTTGCCCATTTTTTGCACCATCGCCCCTACAGCACCTTCAATGGGGTTGTACAACCCCACCGTTGGGGTTACCTAACCCCAACGAACCATCAAGTTGACGCATCGTTGGGGTTGTATAGCCCCAACGAACCGTCGATTTACTGCAACGTTCGGGTTGCCTAACCCGAACGATCCGTCAAGCTGACGCATTGATGGGGTTAAGTAACCCCAACGAACCGTCGTTTTATCGAATCGTTGGGATAGGCTGACGAATCGATCCGTCTCCGAATCCCACCTAACCACCGTAGCGATGCGATCTCGCTTTTTTTTGTTGAGGCATTGCGCCATAACAACGAAAGTTCGCACCAAAACTAGGAAAGTCGGCCTCGTTTTATGGCAACCTTCCGATGGCGATAGCCGAGGTTGCGACTCCGAGCCCCTCCAATTCGACGTTTTATCGAAAATTTGGGATTGCCTAGCCCCGTTGTCGCGTCGTTTTACCCCAACAATGCGATAAAACGACGCGACGAACCATTCCCGAGGCCCGAGGATGCGTATCGGAGGTCCGTTGGAGGCTTGTTTTGCCGAAAAGGTGCATTCGTTTTGGTGAAGGCGTAAACGTGGATAGCGGGAAAAATATGCACCGAATGGAAAGTTGGGTCTACCGATTTTAAGACGTTGGCCGAGGGGAATGAAGACGGATTTTCGGCTACCCGCTTAAGCCTAGTGCAACCCGGCTACCCCTTATACACAAGAGGCTTTCGCGGGGGTGTACGAATTTGAGTTGGAGTAGAAATCGAGCTAAATATCATGCCGATTAATTTGTAAGCAGTATATTTAGGCGCTATTGTATAAATTATTTACCGAATGCTTAAAAACGTAATTCCTATGAGGACACTTTGTCTGATCGCCTTTACTTTTATTTTGGGATCCACCACGCTATCGGCTCAAGAGGCAAACACCTCCGAAACGCTTAAGCATGAGGTTGGCCTTGCCGCCGGATTTTCGACCGGATACGGGCTAAGCTACCGCTACTGGCCACAACAGCTGGGCGTTCAGCTAACGGCTGCTCCCTTTTTCTCGAACGACGAGTCGAATCTTAGCCTTGGCATTACCGGGCTCTACAGCCTGCGCTCGGCCAAATACTATAGGTTTTTCCTGTACTACGGTAACCACTTCTTGTTTGAAGAGACTCCTACCTACTACGCCTCTATGGGGTCAAATGATTTCTACACGACGGAAACAAAACGCGATTTTACCTGGATAACAGGAGCAGGGCCCGGAATCGAAATTATTGCCTGGGGACGGGTAGGCTTTAATGCCATGTTTGGCCTTGCCTACTACAACCACGGCAGTGCCGACTGGAAGGTGACTATGACTGTAGAGTCGGGCATGTACTTTAAGCTGTAGGGTAGGGGTGAGTGCTGAATAGCAAACCCGTACTAAATTACGATTACGAAATAAGAAGAGGGAGCCTCCACTGCTGTGGAGGCTCCCTCTTCTTATTTCGGATAGCATACGGTAGCTACTCCATATCTTTTTAGGGTATCACGATACACGATGGAAAAAGTAAGAAGTTAGGCACAAATCAAAATTATTTCTCTAATGTCTCACATCTAACGTCTCACATCTAACGTCTCACATCTAATGTCTCATATCTAACGTCTCACATCTAGTATCTAAT
>CAXYUU010000296.1:0-4782 GCA_964292015.1 uncultured Acetobacteroides sp. | reverse complement strand
ATTTGTCAAATAAGATGGATGGGAAGCCATTTTTTAGTTTTGACATTACGAATGTCAAAGATCAGCAAATAAAGGAACTTTCTAAATTTCACAAGAGTGGATTCGATATTAGTGCGATATTGACATCCGCCAGTGAACTAAAATATACCAACGCAATTAAGCAGGTGCTAACTTCTGAACTCACAAATCCTACTCCTGAATTTGTAAAGTATTTTGTAAGCCGAGTTTACGAAGGAAAGGCGACTGAAAAAGTAATGATTCAATTTACTGAACTTGTTAGGAGAACCATAGAACAGAATTTCAATGACCTTGTCAGCGACCGATTAATGAATGCAATTAATCAAACTAAACAACCAGTTGCTGAAATTCAGGTTGATAGCCAAACTGCTGATGCTGATGAAAACAAAGTGGTTACCACAGAGGATGAGTTGAACGGATTTTATATTGTTAAAAGTATTCTTAGAACTAAGATTGATTCAAGTAGAATTTTTTACCGAGATTCTCAAAGTTACTTCAGCATCGTCTTAGACGATAATAACAGAAAGCCGTTATGCAGAATATGGTTAAATGGGCAGTCTAAGAAATATATTGGTGTTTTTGATGTTGATAAAAAAGAGACAAAGTATGAAATTACATCGTTAGACGACATATACAGCTACGCCAATGAGCTCTTAAGTATGATTGACTTTTATGATTGTGAAAAGTAAAAAGAGTGCATGTACGTTGAGCCTGTAATTTTGCTGTGCTCAACGTATTTTAAACTTTTGTCTAGATAATCGGGATGGTGATTTTGGTAATTTCCATGATTACGTTGATAGGAGTATGGCTGAAAGGTTAAGTTAAGGTTGGAACTAGTTAAGAGAAATATCCCTTGTTTGGCTTAGGCGCCAGCCTCTGTCAAATATATTAATGTAGGCTTATGCTTACAGATATAGGATTGACAAAGGCAAGAGCCTTTGCTTAAAAGATAGAAAGTTTAGTAATCAAAACCCTTGTAAATATGAAGTTCAAAATCGTAGTCTTACTTATTTTCGTTGCTTTCCTAGCCAGCTGTAATGGTAGTAGAGAGCAAAATATTGAAGTGACAAATCTTTCAAAGATAAAACTTGAAGCGTCATCGGACAAGATGCAACCCCCAAAATTAGACAAGCGAAAGCTTATAAAAAACGGCGAACTAAGCATAAATGTTATCAATGTTAGTGAGGCAAGACAACAGGTAGAGAAAACTATTCGAGATTTAGGTGGCTACTGCGGAGAGGAAAAGTTTTTTCAGCCAGGTCATAGCGATTATGGCGACGTAAACATGTACGTTTACTCTATAAGAATACCTGCCGATAAGTTTGAGCGGCTTGTATCGATAATGGAAAGCGGAAGCAACAGCGTGCTAGATAAAAATATTACTACAGAAGATGTTACGGAGCAGTACTCTGATAATGAAATTCATTTAAATAATCAGCGTTCTTACTTAAATCGTTATAGCGAACTGCTGAAAAAAGCAGTAAATGTTAAGGATATTATAGAAGTACAAACCAAGATTGATGAGATTGAAGAGGAAATAAACTCGTTGAAAGGAAAGTTAAAACATTTAGACGACCAAATTGCATATAGTACGCTTGAAGTTTCTTTAGTATTTAAACGCGATTCCAATTCAAAGAATATCTGTAAAGGCAGCTACTTTACAAGACTCGGTAGTTCATTAAAAAGTGGTGCAGTTGGGTTTGTTGACTTTACTGTTTTCCTAGTTAACATTTGGCCTTTTTGGATTGTACTTGCAATTGCAGTATACGTATGGCGAAAAGTGCGAATTAGAAGAAGGCAACGAAAAAGTAAGGAGTAAAGTGGTGTGTCTGGCTGAGGCATCTGGCCTTAGCCATAATCAATATAGGCGTTTGGTTTTATGTATAGGGGTGGCGTTGGCCGAAACTTGTGCTTAGCAGTTAATATTAGGCTTTACTAATGAATTTTTTTATGACAGGACAAATTAGATATTATTCAAAGTTTTACATTACAATAGAAACGGATACAGAGGTGATTACCTACAAGTATGCATCGTTTATCGAACGGTTACTAGCTCGAATTATTGATGGCTTAATTATATTTTTGCCCAATTATATCATTCCTGTTATTCCAGCTTGGTTATACTTAAGTTTGCAGTACAGCAATAAAAAGCAATCAACTCTTGGGCAAAAGGCACTAGGCATATGCGTACTCAGCGTAGATGGCGATAAAGTAAATTTCGGGAAAGCTTCGGGGAAATTCTTTGGTAATTTTCTTTGCTTTATGACATTCCTTATAGGATATTTTATGATGTTCTTTTCCAATAAAAGACAAGGCTTACACGATTCTGTTTCGGGATGTATAGTTGTAAGTATGGTAAGCCGAAGATTACGAATTCCTATTTCGGAATAGGTCATTCTTTAATATAAAGCAGATTATTGTAACGTCGGAAATTCAACCCCTTCGGGGCTGTAGGTGGAGGGTTCGCTGCCACGGGCTAAAGCCCGCGGTTATTCAAATGTTGCTACTTCGTAGCAGTTAGGGCTTTTTGTCGGATGGACACTATAGGTTAAAGGTCTCGGTATTCAAGTTAAGCAACCTCGTAGTATTGGTGATTTTATGGTCTGTATATGATGGATTCCATGGTTTTTAGTTAGGGATCGTTTCGTCGTTTTGTCTTTATGCCGTTATTCTTTAAATTTAGCACAAAGCCATCGAAGAGGTTGCCTATTGGGTATAGCTACTAACCACATCGCTACGAAGTAGCGACAGCTGAATAACCGTGGGTTTCAACCCACGGGAAATGAGGATTACCAACACCAGCCCCGAAGGGGTTGAACTAGATACGTTACAGCTATGTCGAGCTACAGACGAATAGTTTACCACCTTGTTTTTAGAACGTATAACGAGGAGATGATGTTATCTCGAGGCGTAACATACTGTTTGTAAATTAATAATTTAGTCCAATTATTATTGTCCAAACTATTCCTACATAGGTAGGAGTTAAAAGGTTATTCAGGACTTATGTTTTAAGGTTCATCTTTACGATAATGTAGGATATTCAATATCGGTTGTTTGAAGATGAATCTTTAAATAGTTAAAATCCATATCGGAAACGATATTTACAATTCAATAATTCATGAAAACAAACACTGAAAAAAGACTCAATTTTTTAACCGCTTATTCAATCATTAGCACGGTATTATTTGGTATTTGTATTCTATGCTCCTTTAATGAGAAGGATAAAAAACTAGTACTCGACGAATTAACTGT
Source organism: uncultured Acetobacteroides sp. (assembly GCA_964292015.1). Classification (GTDB taxonomy): domain Bacteria; phylum Bacteroidota; class Bacteroidia; order Bacteroidales; family ZOR0009; genus Acetobacteroides. The sequence continues at coordinate 1,512 of CAXYUU010000296.1, read as the reverse complement.
AAAACGCATCAACGTAGTTGATGAGCATGGAGATCTGAAAATGGTTGTAAGCAACAAGGAACGGCAACATCCTGGCAGAATGAATGGCAAAGATATGCTCCCAAGAGAACGTCCTGCTGGAATCATTTTTTTTAATGATGAAGGTGATGAATGTGGCGGTTTAGTTTACGCAGGGAGTACAAAAGATGGCAAGATATCATCAGGAATGTCTTTTACAATGGATCAGTACCATGATGATCAGGTTATTCAAATATTGAATGATGAACAATTTGAAAATGGTGTTGCAAATGTTCAGCGAGGACTTACGATTAATGAATATCCGGTGGGTTCGAATATTGAGGTGAGAAATACTAAAATTAGAGAATTCGAGAAAATAGAAGATGTAAATTTGAGGAACCAAAAAATTAAGGAGTTGTGGGGAAAGGAAGGTTCAAAAAGAAGATTGTTTATTGGTAGAAATAGGGGAAACTGTTCTGCATTATTCTTATACGACAAGAATGGTAAACCTAAAATGAAAATATACGTAGATGAGAAGGGAGATCCTAAGATAGAAACTATCACCGAAAATGGAGAAGTAAAAGATTGCCTAGAGGGCAAACAGTAGAAACGAATATGTCTTAATATTTTATCCTATTGGAACTTGGTGTTAATTTAACCCGATGGGAAGTGTCGGAAGGCTAGATGGGTCTTAAGTATTAAGGCCTGGCTTTCCGATAACGTCGGAAATTCAACCCCTTCGGGGCTGCAGGTAGCGGGTTTGGTGCCACGGGCTAAAGCCCGCGGTTATTCAAATGTTGCCACGAAGTAGCAGCTCGGGCTTTTTGTAGGGTAGTCACAAAATTAAGCATAACAACGTATATTTGGCAGCGCTATCAGGTAGGCTGAAGCGGAGAGGTATTAATACATGATCACTACAGTAATGGCACAAAATAGTAAGCTGGAACGCTTTTTCAATTCAAAGCATACCAATGAGGAGTACATCGAAATGTACGAATCGAACATCGAATACCTAAACGAGCTGGCCAATAGCGGGCAGGTAGACGATTTACAGCGCTTCATGCAAATCAAATTAATGAGGTATGTGGTATCCTTAAGGAAGGAGAGCTACTATTCGAGGTGCCTGACCGCAATTGTAGAGCTAGAAAAATATTTACCCCTCTTGAAGGATAACGTAGAGCTGTACAACCAGTATATCGAAGTTTACCTATTTAGCAAAGGCGTATGCTTGAGGTATCTAGCGAAGTATTCGGAGTCGAATGTCTTCTTTAAGGAATTGATGAACAAGTTTCCAGATAATGCGCTGTATCGCGAGTGGTACGACAGCAATGAAGCTAATATGCACATTCGTAAGGTCCGTCCAGTTTACCTTCTTTTAATGGCTATCGGCGCCTTGTTTTTGGTTGCCCTATTTTTGGGATACGATTGCACCTGGATTAAAGCGGGTGGTTACAGGGGGCTCTCCTTGGGGATATTCCTATTATTTGTAGATATGTTCATTTTCCATTTAATTAA
>CAXYUU010000295.1:0-4782 GCA_964292015.1 uncultured Acetobacteroides sp. | reverse complement strand
AACATGCTGTAGTGGGGATAATTCTATTTACATAAGGGTTGGGAAATGTATTTTTCGTATAGTGTAAAAATCTCGTTTAGTATGCTACTTTTGTCGCTTCAAAACTATTTCTATGCAACGCAGTAATCTTAGCCAGAAGACTTATAAACAGCTTCGGTCGAATGTTATCGATATTGCCATCCTTCCTTGGGGGGCAACCGAGCCACATGGATTCCATTTACCTTATGGAACCGATATATATGAGTCTAAGGGCATCTCTTTTCGATCGGCAGAAATTGCTTCCGATAGAGGTGTAAATTCGGTTGTGCTTCCCTGTATTCCTTACGGTGTACAGAACGAGGGACAACGAAACGTGCCAGGGTGTATCAACATCCGTCCAACAACCCAGCTGGCAATTCTGGAGGATATTGTAACCTCGCTTATGGGGCAGAGTATTCAAAAGCTGGTAATCGTTAACAGCCACGGGGGAAACGATTTTAAGTTTGCCATTCGCGAGCTGCAGCTGCTGTTTCCCGAAATGTTGGTGGTAACGGTTGACTGGTGGAAGCATCCGGTGATTAAAAAAATTGTCGCAAATCCGGGCGACCATGCCGGTGCACTCGAAACTAGCGTTATGATGTACCTAAAGCCCGAACTGGTTCGTCCGATGGAAGAGGCTGGTACCGGTAAAAGTGTTGGTTTTAATATCGAAGCGCTTAATTCGGGTTGGGCTTGGACTCCTCGCGACTGGTCGGAGGTGTCGGAGGATACCGGCGTTGGCGATCCTAGTAGCGCTACTCTCGAAATGGGTAGAGCCGTGGTCGATGCCATCACCGAAGATATTGCGGTTTTGATAGAGGAGCTGGTTAAGGAAGCCAACATCTACCAAAATTTTTAGTGTAAGCCGACAGCAATAGGATAATAAAAAAAAGAGCGATGGATAGTCGCTCTTTTTTTATGGGTATATTTTTTAGCTACAATACGGGGTTCGCTGGTTCGTTAATGGGCCGAGCTATCCCACTTTTTTCGAATAGTTGGTAGCCGGAGTGCTGGTTTTACCTTTAAGCGGTAGCCCCTCTAGCTTAACAAATCGGTAGCCCCTTCTGCGCAGCTGGGGAACTACTTTTTGAATGGCCTTTAGTAGGTTGCTTTCGGGGTGGTTGAAGTGCATAATGACGATTGCCCCTGGTTTAGCCTTTTTGGTGATATTTGTCTCCAGCTCCTGAGCAGGCGTATCGGGAATGGCATCTCCTGATAGGGTTTCGAAGCTAACTACGGTGATGCCTGCAGTTGCTGCTATTCTGACGCTTGCCTCATCGGTGTATGCCGTTGCCGAGCGGTAGAATTTTGGCTTTCGGCCGGTAATTCGCTCAATCTTTATCGCATTTGCCTCCATTTCGTCGAAGGCATCGCCTGGGGTTGCGGTTCCCTTAATCCCATACTTACACTCGCCCTTAATTGCGCAGGGCTTATGGTGTAGCCCGTGATTTTCAATCTCAAAGAGCGTGTCTTTTGCCAGCTCGCCAAACGTTTTTGGGTTGGCATCAATCCACTTTCCACTAACGAAAAGGGTTGCAGGTACTTTTTTTGCCCGTAAAAAGTCGATAAGCGGTTTGTTGTACCCGTTTCCCTTGCCGCCGCCGCCGCAAGCGTCAAATGTTAGGGCAATAATCTTCGACGAGGTTTCGATATGCCTGTTGACCCCACTTACCGATTCGCCCCATCGGCCAGGGGGTACATCTTTAAATTGGCTTACAATCTTACTTTTCTGCTCGGCGTAAACCTTGTCGTTGTGTAAAATTCGTAGCAGTTTGGCGTTGGAATTTTGCGTGTGCCCATCCTTGGGCAGGAGTAAAAGGGCAAGTGGTATTACCATTGCAATTTTTGCTGCACGGGTAGGTAGTAGGATGGTTATTTCCATTACTGATGGGCTATTTAAATGGTGTGATTATCGTGTTGTTGATGTCTCTCGCAAGGGGTAGCTGGCAGTACATCATCAGCTCGATGCCGTGCGGCAAGGGGCATATTTAAAGCAGAAGAGCGTTTCGTGTGGAGACGCTCTTCTGTATTTTACTATCGTTTTACTATCCTCAGCTTGGCAAACTTAAGCAGCAAGGTTTTGCTTCCTGCTACGGTAAAGTTGACGGTGGCCTTTATTTCGGGGGCGGCGCCTTCGAGGGCCGCAATCTTTCCGAAGCCAAAGCGTTCGTGCTCTACCTCCATGCCTACCTCAATTTCGTTCATGTCGGCAGGGTCGGTAATGGCGCTAACGGGGCGGTGTTGAGGCGTTGGGGCAACAGTACGCTGTGCCGTAATGGTATTCGCCTTCGGGTTGAAGCTTTGCGTGCTGTAGCTGTTTTGGCTTGCTGCTGGCGATCCTCCAAAAAGGCTATCCTCGTTCCAGTCGATGTAGCTGCTGTCGATATCCTTTATGAATCGGCTAGGTACGCAGCTGGTGATGTTACCCCACTTGTACCTACTTTGGGCGTACGATATGGTGGCGTTCTTTTCGGCGCGGGTGATGGCCACCTAGGACAGGCGGCGCTCCTCCTCCAAGCTCTCCTGCGATTGGCAAGACATCTGTCCGGGGAAAAGATTTTCCTCCAATCCCACCAGGTAGACATGCTTAAACTCGAGCCCCTTTGCCGAGTGGATGGTCATCATCGAAAGTCGGTTTTTATCTTCGGGCTTTTCGCTATCGGCATCGGTAATCAGCGCCACGTTTTCGAGGAATCGGTCGATGGTAACCGGTAGCGGTTCGCCGCTCTCCTTGGCATTCTCCTCAAACTCCTTGATACCATTAAACAGCCCCTCCATGTTCTCGAACTTCGAGATACCGTCGTTGGTCTTATCCTCCTTCAAATCCTTGATGATACCCGCTTGGGTAGCCACCATAAGGGCAAAGTCGTAGGCGCTTTCGGTGTAGATGGCCGACTGGAAGCCCTGAATGAGCTGGGTAAAGTCGCCCAATTTTTTGATGGCTGCACCCTTTAGTCCCACCTTATCCAGTGGTGCCTCGGTGGTTATGGTCCAAATGTTGGTGGAGTTGGCAGCGGCCGCCTCCTCAAGTCGGGTAAGGGTGGTGTCGCCAATGCCGCGGGCAGGGTAGTTAACCACGCGCTTAAAGGCTTCGTCGTCGTTGTGGTTAACTATCAGGCGCAGGTAGGCAATCATGTCCTTAATCTCCTTGCGCTGGTAGAACGATATGCCACCGTAAATCTTGTAGGGGATGTTCTTCTTGCGAAGGGCATCCTCAAAAATACGCGACTGCGCGTTGGTACGGTACAGGATGGCAAAATCTTTATACTCCGAATGCTCGTTGTATATGGTGTCGGATATCGATCCGGCCACCAGAAAGCCCTCCTCCTGATCGGTGTAGGCCTTAAGCACCTTTATCTTTTCGCCAATGTCCTTAGCCGAAAAGGAGGTCTTCTTAATCTGCTTGCTATTTTTTTGGATGATGCTGTTGGCAGCATTCACGATGGTTTGTGTCGATCGGTAGTTCTGCTCGAGCTTAAAAAGCTGGTAGTTGGGGTAGTCGTTTCTGAAGTTGAGGATGTTCTCGATTTTGGCACCGCGAAAAGAGTAGATACTCTGGGCATCGTCGCCCACCACGCAAAGGTTGCCGTGCTTTTCCGACAGCTTCTTTACGATAAGGTACTGCGCCATGTTGGTATCCTGGTACTCATCCACCAAAATGTACTGGAAGATCTTTTGGTACTTGTCGAGCACATCGGCATGGTCGCGAAACAGGACGTTGGTGTTGAGCAGCAGGTCGTCGAAGTCCATGGCCCCCGACAGGTAGCACTTCTGCATGTACTTCTTGTAGATGTCGGCAATGCGCGGACGGCGGTTGGCGGCATCGATGGTTACCAAGCTCGAGGTGTTGGCGTAAACTGCTGGGGTTATCAGGTTGTTTTTGGCAAGCGATATGCGGCTATGCACCTCGTTTACCTTGTACACCGCCTCGTCGAGGCTCATCTCCTTGATGATGGACTTAAGCACGCTGCGCGAATCGGCAGTGTCGTATATGGTAAAGGTCGATGGGTAGCCCAGCTTATCGGACTCCACGCGGAGTATCCGGGCAAAGATGGAGTGGAAGGTACCCATCCAAAGGTACTTTGCCTTTTCGCCCACCACGGTTTTAATACGCTCCTTCATTTCGGCCGCGGCCTTGTTGGTAAAGGTGAGCGACAGCACGCTGTAGGGGTTTACACCGTCGGCCAACATGTTGGCGATACGGTAGGTAAGCACCCGGGTTTTTCCCGATCCAGCACCTGCAATTACCAATGTGGGACCCTTATATTTTTCGACAGCTTCGCGCTGAACGGGGCTTAATCCTGAAAGAAATTCTTTTGACACTGCTATTCGTTTACGTTACCTCACAAAGGTATCCACCCGCCAAGGCAATACCAAATGATTTAGGGAAAAACTCCCAAAATCATTTGTCGGTTGGAACATCGATCTTACTGATTCTGCTGATTTACACCGATTATTTTTGTCTTTTCTAGAACACAGATTTTACTGATTGACCAGATTTACACCGGTTGATTTTGTTTTTGCGGCGCTGCTGCCAAGCGTAGGTTTTGCGTCGGTAACCTTTCCTCAACGGCGGTTGGCTGCTCTTCAGGCTTAGTGCTAAGCCTATGCTTTTGTAGTTCCAGCCTCTGGCCGCATGGTCTTTTACTTTTAGGATTTATAGTCCAGAGTCCTGCTGCACCCGTGTGTAGCGAGTCGCAAGCTTCCGAAAGTGGCTCCCCAATAGGGATTCATTGCCGTCGGCTTCGGCCAACGAGGGGGAAG
>CAXYUU010000294.1:0-4796 GCA_964292015.1 uncultured Acetobacteroides sp. | reverse complement strand
GAAGTTGACCTGTTAAACTCAATTTACCTTTGTTCCGATAGCCCTTGCTGGTATTTATCCCTATCTGTAAGAAATTCTGTCGAATGCTTGAACCTTGCACTAAAAAGATGCTATTTTTGAAGGGCAAATCAAACCACAACGAATCGATATGGTAAACCGATTTTTAGCGATACTGATTATAATGTCGCTGGCCTCCCTCTCCTTAGAGGCAAAAGAGATACGTGTCAAAGGGAACGTGGCGGCAGCCGGAAAGGGGCTGCCAAACGTTATGGTTACCGATGGTTACCATACAACGCTAACCAACAATAGGGGCGACTATACCATAGATTGCCATCCTAAAGCCAAGTTTGTATACGTAAGCTCCCCATCGGGTTACGACGTGCCATTCGATGGCTCGACACCCCGGTTCTACATTTGTATCGATAGCATCCACAAGCGATCGGCTAACTTTGTACTTACCCAAAACCTAAAGGGCGATGTGGCTCACAAGGTGGTGATATGGGCCGATCCTCAGGTAAGGCGAGCCACCGATATTGAGCAGCTACGGGTGGCTGCTGCTGATTTAAAGGAGCTGGTCGATGGCGATGCCCAGTCGGCGTACTACGCCATTGGCTGCGGCGATATCGTATTCGACAACCCAACGCTCTTTGCCGATCATAACGATGTGGTGGCCAAGGTGAATATCCCCTTCTACGAAACGGTTGGCAACCACGATATGGACTACAACAACCGCTCGAACGACGGATCGACGGTATCTTTCGAAAAGGTTTACGGACCGGCCTACTACTCCTTTAACAAGGGGCGTATTCACTACGTGGCGCTCGATGACGTGTTCTACATTGGCCGGGGGGCGAGCTACATCGGCTACCTGTCCGAAGAGCAGCTGGTCTGGTTGCAGAAAGATCTGTCGTATGTGCCCAAGGGGTCGACGGTAGTGGTTGCCCTGCATATTCCGACAGCACTCGACGAAAACGATTTGGCCAAGTTTAATAGGGATAACATCAGCGAATCGCAGGCCAACAAGGAGGCGCTGTACCAGCTGCTTAAGCCTTACAACGTGCATATTGTATCGGGACACAGGCACACCACCCACAACGTGAACATTCAGAGTAATATCTTCGAGCATAACCACTCGTCGGTATGCGGATCGTGGTGGTACGCACCGGTTGCCCAGGATGGCACGCCTAGGGGGTACGGTATCCTAGAGGCGGAGGGTGATAGCCTACAGTGGTACTTCAAGAGCGTTGGCTTTGACCGAGGTCACCAGCTGCGCATGTACGCGCTGGGGAGTAATAGCGAGCAGCCCGAATACGTTACGGCTAACGTGTGGAACTGGGACTGGGGCTGGAAGGTATTTTGGTACGAAGATGGGGTAAAGATGGGAGAGATGGAGCGCTATACCGGAATGGATCCCTACACGCTGGTATCGTACAGCAGCTCGGCAAAACCCATGCCCAAGTGGTTTGGCCCCCTAGCTACCGACCATCTCTTTAGGGCAAAACCGCATTCCCCCACAGCCAAGATTACGGTCGAAGCGTTGGATCGGTTTGGAAATAGCTATTGGGGGGAGTAGGGAGAAGGATGTACACGAAGTTATTTCAGAAGGTAAACGAAGTTATAGAAAGAGTATTGAAGTCAGAGAATTTTGAAGTCAAAGAATATTGAAGTCAAAGAAGTCAAAGAAACCTCCAACGAATCCCCCCAACTCCAAGCCCCGCAGGGGCGATGTATACCAGCCGAGGGTGCAGCCCTCGGAATCTTGGAAATACGGAACACCGCACATCACAATACCCGCACGCCCCCCGAAGAATAACAACCATCGGAATTTCAAGGTAGTCAAAGCCCCGCATGGGTGCCATCTGAATAACCCCTGGATTTATCCAGGGGGACAGGATGCCACCGTTCTATCTGCGGCAACCTCAATTCACCCCAAAGCAACAATGCATCATGCGGCAGCAGGTGGTAGGTCTACCACCTTTATGATTTTTGAGAAGGTATTCCGAAAGGGTAAAAGTTTTGGATGTCAAAGAACTCCGCGAGGATTGGACTGCATCCTCTGGCTTGCGTGGCATCCCGCCGCGCGGTGGTAATCAAAGCCTTTGGACTGTAGTATTGAATAAAAAGCCTTGCCCCATAATTCGAACCCATTTTCGGGGGCTAAAGCCCCGCTGCACCCATCTTAGGCTCGGTTGGCTAAAGCCAACGGCAATGAATAGGGGCTGGTGGTTATTTTTATGCATTGTCTGAAAAGTTGAATCTTGCAATCAATTTCAGGTGCAAATTTTAAATTCATAAAAAACAACGACACCCCGCTTCGGAGCTATATTCGTTGCCCTGGGATTCATCCATGGGAACAGGATGCCACCTTTCCCATCTGCCGCTACCCCAATCACCCCAAAGCAACAATGCCCCATGCGGCAGCAGGCAGAAGCAATTTCCATGAAGTTAAACGGAAGAATGTAGACGAAGATATTTCAGACGTTAAACGAAGTTATAGGAAGAATGATGAAGTCAAAGAAGTTAGATAATTCATAGAATAACCCATTTCCCCAACCCCGCAGGGGTGACAGCTGAATAACCCCTGGATTTATCCAGGGGGACAGAATGCCACCTTTCCCATCTGCCGCAACCCCAATCCACCCCAAAGCAACAATGCCATATGCGGCAGGAGGCAGAAACCTTTTCCAAGTAGCTAAACGGAAATTGGCAATGCTACCTTTTCTATAGGTATGCCCACCGATGGCCCGGAGTGTCGCACCTAACCAGTCATGCCTATCTAATATCTCAAATCTCATGTCTCACGTCTAATATCTCCCATCAGAAAGGTGCTAGTAGTGTGCGAATACGGATTGTAATCCTCAATTTTAGTTGGAATACCATTAGTAACATTCGATGTGGCCATTTTTTTATATTTTAGTTGAACAAAACTTATTTTAACCGCGTTAAGTATTCAGGAGCGAACCGATACCCTAACGCTTTGAAACAAAAATACGATGGTCGATTCAGCTAAATCTATCCCCAATAGGGGATAGATTTTAAGGGAAAAGCTATTTTTTTGATGAAATATGGCAGATAGGAGTAGTAAGCTCGATTGTTCTCTTTTTAAGGATAAGAATTGTCAGGGCAGCCTTTGTTAGGCTTCCAATAGGTATAACGTAATATTTTAGTTTATGAACAGCTTATTTCCGCTTCTCGAGAAGTTCTCCCAACGGTTTGGGCTCGAAGAAGAAGCAAGCACCGCCACATCCTACTGGTGGCACAACGAATTGGAGGAGGAAGAGCAGGCTTATAAGCAGCTTTTTGCTGTATGCGACCTGTATAACAAATGCTACCACTTTAAGCTGGCATCTCTTCCTGAGTTTAAGTTTCTGAAGCAGGAGCCTATCTCCCTAGAAGACTTCGAGAAGCTGGTGGATGTCGACGACAGGAGCCACTTCGAGCAGGCACGTAGTAAGGCGATGTCCTACCTGTTGAGTAGGCATAATGTTCAGATGGGCAACCTTTCCCTCATTTTCGAATGTCGCATTCGCGATCGGATGGGAGTGGCCCACCCCATGCTTTTCTGCTACAGGCTGCATAGTACCATCGACCCCAACCAGCCCAACACCCTGGTGTTGTCGCTTATCCCGATCAAATACAAGAAAACCAATGCGCTTTCGGATATCTATATCGTCGACATTATCGAGCGTAAGCTTGTCCGTTTGGTTGGCAGCAACCACCTGATAAAGTCAGAGCAGATGGATTTCCCGCTGCCACAACAGGGGGATGTCATGAAGGAGGTAGCCGATATGCTCGGGTTGGATTACGAAACGGTAAAGAGGTGCCATCGGAATGTACAGCTAAAGCTGGGTTGCGAAAACGATGAACAGGCAACGGATATACTCCATTTTATGGGCTTAATCTAGCGTAACCTGTTCTAAACGCCCTATACCAGCCCCTATCCTCTACTGCTGCGGAGCAATCTGCGAGCAGTAGGGGCATTTTTATGCGCAACAATCGCAAAAGTAGCTGCGACAACGGCAAAACAAAATATTAACACGCTTATTAAGGTGCAACAACGGCAAAACAAAATATTAAAATGCAAAAGAAGGTACTACTTAGGCAAAACAAAATATTAAAACGCAAAAGAAGATGCTACTTAGGCAAAACAAAAAACTAATAGGCAAAAGAAGGAGCTACTTAAGCAAAACAAAATATTAATAGGCAAAAGTAGATGCTACTTAAGCAAAACAAAAAATTAATAGGCAAAAGACGGAGCTACTTAGGCAAAACAAAAAACTAAAACGCAAAAGAAGGAGCGACTTAAGCAAAACAAAAAGCTAAAATGCAAAAGTAAGAAGCTACATAGGCAAATGTAGGAGGAGCAAATCGGTATAGTAGCCCTTGCAAAATAGATATCCTCCTTACCACTGTCTGAATCACCGATTAGACGGATTAGACGGATTACACGGATGGCCTTTGGTATACAGTAGTTATCTATAAGGTAGTAGTATCTTTTCTGTGAAATCCGAGTAATCAGCTTAATCGGTGATTCAGACGGGATGGTAGAGAGTCTAGCCCCCACACTGTCTGAATCACCGATTAGATGGATTAACGGATTACACGGATGGCCTTTGATATACTGCAGTTATATATATGGTAGTAGTATCTTTTCTGTGAAATCTGAGTAATCAGCTTAATCTGTGATTCAGACGGGATGGTAGAGAGTCTAGCCTCCCACACTGTCTGAATCACCGATTTGACGGATTAACGGATTACACGGATGGCCTTTGGTATACAGTAGTTATCTATAAGGT
>CAXYUU010000293.1:0-4800 GCA_964292015.1 uncultured Acetobacteroides sp. | reverse complement strand
TCGAAGGCGCGGTGGATGTAGCCAACCGTTTGTTCGGAGTCTACTATATATTCGCCATCCATCGTAAGCACGTTTTGGAAGATACCGTGCGTTGCAGGGTGGGATGGGCCGAGATTCAGCGTGTTGTACTCGTGCTTCTCGCTTTTTACCACATCATCCGATGGTTGGGCCATGTTGATTTCGTTTTTCATGTGAAATTATTGTTCTTTAAAGGTCACATGTAACTCGCATGACATATATTGATCTACTTTGGTAAATACCAGTATCCATGCTCGTTTCATCGTAATTCGTTCTTAGTATCCAACGGTTAGCGTCCAAACATCTTGTCGTCCTTATCATCGCGGGTAGCATCTTCTAGCGGGTACTCCTTACGCATGGGGAAATAGTCTAATTCGTCCATGTTTAGAATACGCTTTAGGTTGGGATGTCCTTCGAAAATGATTCCGTAGAAGTCGTAGGTTTCGCGTTCCATCCAGTTGGCGGCAGCAAATACGTTGGTTGCCGTAGGGAATACGATGTCGTTGGCTTTAGCAAACGCTTTGATGCGTATGCGCTGGTTCTTGGGTAGGTTGTGCAGGTGGTAAACCACGGCAAACGCTAGCTCCTGATTGGGGTAGTGTACTCCGCAAAGATCGGTGAGAAAGGTAATGCCGAGCTCCTTGGTTTTGAATTGGTAGTCGAGAACATCGGCAACCTTTTCCTTTTGTATGGTGAACTGAGGCATGTCGGCAACCACTTCGAAGGCAATAACGGCATCGCCGAACTGCTTTTTTAGGCTGGAATTTACCTCCTCGATAAAGCTGGTGTTAACTGTATACATTACTCAATACCGTATTTAGAAAGTAAATCTTTGTATTCGTCGGAGTTTCTACGGCGCATAGGTTCGTGGTGGTGAGCCAGCTCCTGAATTTTCATTACGCCATCGATAATTTGCTCGGGTCGAGGTGGGCATCCGGGCACGTAAACATCAACAGGAATTACCTTGTCGATGCCCTGTAGCACGCTGTAGGTGTCGAAAATGCCGCCACTCGATGCGCAGGCGCCAACGGCCAACACCCAGCGAGGTTCTGCCATTTGCAGGTAAACCTCCTTGAGTACGGGACCCATCTTTTTCGAGATTGTTCCCATCACCATTAGCATGTCGCTTTGTCGGGGCGAAAAGCTAAGGCGCTCCATGCCAAAGCGGGCAAGGTCGTAGTGTGGTGCCATGGTACTCATGAACTCGATGCCGCAGCACGAGGTGGCGAATGGTAGTGGCCACAGCGAGTTCTTACGGGCAAGCCCAATAAGAGTATCCAGACGGGTGGTCATGTATCCGCGTCCAGTTATATCGTCGTTGTCGAGCCTTAAGGTTGCAGGCCCTTTATCTTGATCAGACATGGTATGTTATTCTTTAATCGTTTCGTAGGTGTCGGCATCTTTATCCCAGCTAAATGCTCCGCGAAGAAGTACGTAGTAGAATCCAGCAAGAAAAACGGCGGTGAAGGTTACCATTTCCCAAAGGCCAAAGGCCCCTAGTGCTCGGAAGTTTACCGCCCAAGGGTACATGAAAATCACCTCGACGTCGAATAGGACGAAAAGGATGGCAATGAGGAAGTACTTTACCGAGTACCGGTTGCGGGCGTTGCCAATTTGGTCGACTCCGCACTCGAAGTTTTCGAGCTTTTTGCTGGTTTTACGGCTTGGACCAAGGTAGTGGGTTACAAATAAAACGGTAATTACAAATCCAAGTGCTACTGCTGCTTGAATAAGTATCGGCAGGTAATCGTACGGGGTGTGTATCGCAGCTTGTTCCATCTTTTTGATAGAGTTTTGAATGTTTCTGACGTAAAAAGAGTGTTTATCTTAAAAGCAGCTTAAAGGTGTCCAAAAAAATTAACATAAAGACTAATAAATTCACTGTTCCTTAAAGTTTAACAAGTTTTAATGTTATTACAGTAACAGTACCCGGCGTGGGAAATGATTACCTAAATGGTGAGAGGGTAATTTAGCCATTTATTTTGTCATTTTACTGTTTGTAAGCTAACACTATAGGGCGACGTCTACCTCTAGGTCTTTATGCTTGTTGAATAAAACGGGGAATTAACGAGTAGTGATATGCAACCAAATTACCGCTTGCTATTGCACCATCTTTACCTCTAAGCTGGTTCGTTTGAGCCCGTTGAAGGCAGAATTGTCAGCCGTACGAAGGATATGCCGGTAAGCTGGGCTACTTTTTAATTTTATCCCTGAAAATTTTCTTGAACTTTTCGAGTTTTGGTACAATGACGTACTGGCAGTAGGATTGCTGCGAATTATTGGCAAAGTATTCCTGGTGGTAGTCCTCTGCTTTATAGAATTTGGTAAAGGGCGAAATTTCGGTCACAATTGGATCAGCCCAAACCTTTTCGTGGTTCAACTTTTTCTTGTATTCCTCGGCAAGCGTTTTCTGCCTGTCGTTATGGTAAAAGATAACCGAGCGGTACTGCGTACCCGAATCGTTGCCCTGACGGTTGAGGGTGGTTGGGTCGTGCGTTTTCCAGAACACCTCCAGCAGCTCGTCGTAGCTTATCTTAGACGGGTCGTAGGTAAGCTGCACCACCTCGGCATGCCCGGTTAGTCCTGTGCAAACCTCCTTGTAGGTGGGGTTTGCACGCTCACCTCCCGAGTACCCACTTTCGACCTTGATTACGCCGTTAAGCTCCCCGAAAATGGCCTCGGCACACCAGAAGCAGCCCTGTCCAAATGTTGCCAACTCGTATTGGCCGGTATTCTTAGTTTCCATGTCGTTACCTGTTTTTGTTGCCTGAGAGCTACATCCAAACAGCAGCAGGAGCGGGATTAGAAGGTATCTCATCGCTAATTTTTTGGCGTATAACATTACTACGCTCACTTTGTTTGCTGAAAACAATGGTAGAGGGATATATTTTTTTGTATGAGGTTAATTCTCATTAGGAGGCAGAGCAAAATCATCAAGAATGAGGCTAGTTCCCAATTAAAATAATGTGCGTTCGATGTTATGGGTAACCTATCAAAATGCTGTCATGCTGGGCTTGTTCCGGCATCTGAACGGTCGTCCGAAGGACGTGTAAGCATTGGTATAAAAAAGCAAAGACGTGAGAAGATGTTCTTCGGACAAGATTTCAGATCCCATAACAGGCTGGAAATACATTCTTGGGAAAGATGCATCCTACATCAAAATCACCTTAAAATACCTATATGTAGGTATAGGTAAGCCTTAGATTGTGGATACATTTGTATCGCTAAATATTGTAATCACAGATGAAGTTAAGCGAGCTAAACACTGGAGAGTCGGGCGTAATAACCAAGGTTTCGGGACGCGGAGCCTTTCGTAAGCGCATTACCGAAATGGGCTTTGTTAAGGGAAAGACGGTTAACGTGGTGAAGAATGCACCGCTGCTCGACCCGGTTGAGTATAATATAATGGGATACGAGGTGTCGCTTCGGAGGAATGAGGCGGCCCTTATTGATGTAATAACGCTTGAAGAGGCGAAGAATACCATCCTGGATAACTACAATGGGGTTATCAACAACGAGGTGCTTGCCGAGAGTGCCAAGGTGCTGGGTAAAACCATTAACGTGGCGCTGGTGGGCAATCCGAATGCCGGAAAAACATCGGTGTTTAACTACGCCTCGGGATCGCACGAGCACGTGGGTAACTACTCGGGGGTTACGGTAGATTACAAGGAGGCTCAGTTTAAGTACAAGGGTTATACCATCAACATCACCGACCTGCCGGGCACCTACTCACTATCGGCCTACACGCCCGAAGAGGTGTACGTGCGTAATTATTTCGCCGACACCAATACCGATGTTATCGTAAACGTGGTCGACTCGTCGAACCTCGAGCGCAACCTCTACCTCACCACCCAGCTCATCGATATGGACCTTAAGGTGGTGGTGGACCTGAACATGTACGACGAGTTGGAGCGTAATGGCGACAAGTTTAACTATAAGGAGCTTGGCGAGATGGTGGGAATACCATTTGTGCCTACCGTTGGCTCGAAGGGGCGCGGGTTAAAGGAGCTGTACGATACCATCATCAACGTATACACCGAGCACGATAAGACATCGCGCCATATACACATTAACTACGGCGACGACGTTGAGGCGGCCATCTGTAGCCTGCAGTCGATGCTCCGCATGCCCGAAAATAGGCATCAAATTGTGCGCTACTCCACCCGTTTTATCGCCATAAAGCTGCTGGATAAGGATCGCGAGGCGCGCAAGCTGGTAGAGACCTTGCACAACGGGCTCGAAATTATTGCCGCTGCCGACAGGGAGATCAAAAAGCTCGAAAAGCACCTGAACGACGA
This sequence comes from uncultured Acetobacteroides sp., assembly GCA_964292015.1. Lineage (GTDB taxonomy): Bacteria > Bacteroidota > Bacteroidia > Bacteroidales > ZOR0009 > Acetobacteroides. The sequence goes on along the minus strand of CAXYUU010000293.1, from coordinate 484 downwards.
TAGCGAAACCATCATTACCGATGCCAAGTATGCCTTTGTTGCCGGTGCGCTAAAGGAGACCTTTAAGGAGGGAAGCCGGGCCAAGCGTAAGAGCACCGAGTCGATAGATGCCTTTATGACCCATCGATTTTGGGGATTTCCGATCTTCCTATTCTTTATCTGGCTTACCTTTTACGCCACGTTTGCCCTTGGCGAGCTGCCTAAGGGATTGCTCGAGATGGGCATTGGGTTTATTAAGGATAACATCAGCATGGTTATGGCCGATGGCCCCTTTAAGGATCTGCTGCTAAACGGAATTATCAACGGGGTGGGCAACGTAATTGTGTTTCTGCCCAACATCCTGATCCTATTCTTCTTTATCTCGCTGCTCGAGGATACCGGCTACATGGCGCGTGCCGCCTTTATCATGGACAAGCTCATGCACAAGATTGGGCTTCACGGAAAGTCGTTCATCCCACTAATTATGGGCTTTGGATGCAACGTA
>CAXYUU010000292.1:0-4835 GCA_964292015.1 uncultured Acetobacteroides sp. | reverse complement strand
ACAGTACCGTCTAAGGTTCATTGCTTACAAAAGCAGGTAACAATAACCTAACTAAATTTCCAATCATGAAAAAATTATTTCTACTATCCGTGCTGGTGTTTCTCCTTACAAGTATTAGTGAGGCAAAGGTAGAAAAGACCAAGGTGCTTACTGTTGGCACCATCCACCAGATGCATAAAACTAGCAAGTACAGCTACGAGGATATTGTTCGCGTGCTAAATACGTTTAAGCCAGACCTTATTTGTGTCGAAATACGTCCCGAAGTGTTCCGCAAGGAAACCTACCTGCGCGAGATGATGCTCGCGACTGCTTATGGCGATCTTAACAAGATTAAGGTTGCCCCAGTTGACTGGTATGAAGGAAATGAAAAACGAAACGATAGAACACTTCGCGATTCCCTAATGAGCATCGATAGGTATAAGCAGATGCAAAAGACGCTCGACTCCCTCGAAAGCTGCAACGAAATAATGAAGGCGTTTACGGCCAAGTACGGAACTTCGGTTTTCAAGAATAAGGAATTGGGTTTCGACTTTTGGAATGGTACCGAGTATAACAGCTACAATAGGGAAACCTACAGGTTGTCTATCTCCATCTTTGGTGATAGCCCTGTAAACCTGCACTGCATTACCCGAAATAGCATGATGACCCAACGCATAAAGGCTGCCGTTAGTCAGTATAAGGCAAAACGTGTTGTTGTTTTATGCGGAGGCGAGCATAAAAGCTTTATCGACGACTCGATACAGGCCTGCAAGCATTTTGAAATTGTTCCCCTTTCGGAGGTATTGCCGCTAAAGGAGTATGGCATTGCCAACGTTATCGAAAAGGAGAGGCCAAGTCTTTACTTTACTAAGGTTGATTCGGCTAAGGTAGATATGTACTACGAAGGTGTTCTGTTTCCCTACATAATTGGCCAGAATATGGAGCTGAATTTTTCTAAGGAGGTATTGGCTACCATTCCCATGGTTGGTAGCGTTCTTACTAATTGGCAGGCCGATGCGCCCAATTCTACATCGCTTAAGTACATAAAGGCCTGGGTTGCCTTTTTAAATAAGGATTACGATGCGGCCATTGGTCATTGTAATGCGTACCTAAATTCGAAGGATTTGGACAAGATGACATTCTCAAATTTCTTTGCCTACCGTTTGCTGGGATTTTGCTACGACCTGAAGAACGATCGTACGGGTGCGGTGGAGTGTTACAAGAAGGCAAAGGAGATATTGGTAAGCTCCAAAGCGAACGAGAAGTATATAGGTAGGATACTACGCGAGTTTGAAACCAAGCCATTTGCTTGGTAGTGTTACCACTTAATAGGTAAGCTATTCGTTATAAGAAAAGAGGATGTCTCAAAAGGGGCATCCTTTTTTTTATCCTGTTGAAGCGTTAGGATGCTGAGCGGCTTTGCCTTAAAACTTTACATTTCGCCGTCCTAATTAATCGGGGTTCAGACATTTTCTACTACTTTTGGGCAGCATTTACCGGTTGGTTCGGCATGCTACGCCATTATGGTGGAATGCCTACGATACGGAATAAAAAACGGTTATACAGCAAAACGGAATGAATAAGAATACGATTGCCAACAAGTTTAACATCATACTGGCCTCTAAGTCGCCACGTCGCAAGCAGCTAATGGAGGATGCCGGTTTTGAGGTTACCCTTGCTTACAGCTTCGAGGTAGAGGAGGTGTATCCTGATACGCTTCCAGCCGAAGAGGTTGCTGAATATTTATCGAACCTAAAGGCCGCAGCCTATTCCGATCCATTACAGGAGAACGATGTGCTTATTACCTCGGATACCGTTGTGGTTTGCGATGGCGAAGTGATGGGTAAGCCCGAAGATTACGCAGATGGATTTAGGATGCTCCGTAAACTGTCGGGCAAGATGCATAAGGTGATTACGGCTGTTTGTATTTGTACGGCAACCAAAAGAATATCCTTCTCCGACGAGTGCGATGTCTTTTTTGAGGAGCTATCCGACGAGGAAATCGAATTTTACCTAACGCACTACAAACCCTACGATAAGGCTGGAGGTTACGGCATTCAGGAGTGGATTGGAAACATTGCGATCTCCAAAATCGAGGGTTCGTTTTTTACGGTTATGGGTTTTCCCATTCATCGGGTGTATCAGGAGCTAAAAAAAATGTAGCAGCATAGGCTGCTGAGCGTGCTGAGGCAGTATGCCGTAAAATTTATGCTGCTCCCCGGCGCAAGGATTGGCGGGATCGGGTTTCTAACATTTATTGTTGATGCTTGTTAACCTATAGGCCGCACGCATACTAGTTGTTTACCACTAAACCACCTATAATACCGTATGAAGAAGCTAGCATTTAGCCTAATTTTAATTGTATCGCTTGGGATGTTTGCCCGCGCCGACGAAGGCATGTGGCTCCCCATTTTTGCCGAGAAGTATAACCTGAAGGCCATGCAGGCAAAGGGTTTTAAGCTATCGGCTCAGGATATTTACAGTGAAAACCAGAACTCGTTAAAGGAGGCTGTCGTTATTTTTGGACGCGGCTGTACCGGCGAGATCATCTCCAAGAATGGACTGGTAATAACCAACCACCACTGTGGGTTCGACAACATTCAAAAGCATAGCAGCGTAGAGCACGACTATTTAAAGAATGGTTTTTGGGCATACACTCCAGAGCAGGAGCTGCCTAACCCGGGCTTATCGGTAAAAATTCTGGTTCGTATGCAGGATGTTACCGCCGATGCGCTAAACGGGGTGGCTTCTAACATGCCCGAAAAGGATCGTCAGGCAGCCATTACCAAAAACAGCAAGGCAATTGTTGCCGAAGCGGTAAAGGGTAAGGGATACTTGGCATCGGTAGAGGCGATGTTCTACGGCAACCAGTACATCTTGTTCGTGTACGAGGAGTATAAGGATGTTCGCTTGGTTGGAGCTCCACCATCAGCTATTGGCAAGTTTGGCGGCGACACCGACAACTGGGTATGGCCCCGCCACACCGGAGATTTTTCGATGTTCCGCATCTATGCAGATAAGAATAACCAGCCAGCCGACTACTCGCCCAACAACGTTCCGTTTACCCCTAAGCGCAGCTTAAAGGTATCGCTAAAGGGCATTAAGGAGGGTGATTTTACGCTGGTTTACGGTTTCCCCGGACGCACGCAGGAGTACCTTCCCGCATCATCCATAAAGCTCATCACCGAGGTGAGCAATCCGAACAAGATTCGCCTCCGTACCAAGCGGTTGGATATCCAAAATGCGGTTATGGTAAACGATCCGGCGGTGCGCATTATGTATGCCTCGAAAAATGCGGGTATTGCCAACGCTTGGAAGAAGTGGCAGGGCGAGCTTAAGGGGCTAGTACGCCTTAAGGCCGTTGAAAAGAAAAGAGAGTTTGAGGCCTCGTTTACCAGCTGGGCCAAAGCAAACGGAAATGCTGCTTACGCCAGCGTAATTTCGAGACTCGATTCGAATAATGCCGCGTCGACGCAGCTAACCATCGCAAAAGATTTTCAAACAGAGGCATTACTGTCGGTGGAGGCTATGCGTTTTGGCGCTTCGTTCGATTCGCTGGTGTACTACTCGAAAGAGAAGGCTCCCGATCAGTCTAAGATCAACCGTCAGCTAGACAAGCTTAAGAAGCTAGCCGCAGCATATTTTAAGGATTACTACCTGCCCATCGACCAAAAAACATTTGTGGCAATGATGGAGGAGTTCGACGCTAACGTACCCCATCAGTATATGCCAGCAACGGTGTTGGCGCTGAAAAAACAGTACAAGGGATACGGTCTGCTAGCCGAAGCGGTGTACCCCAAATCGGTGTTTACCAGCAAGGCACGTTTCGATGCGTTTGTTGAAGGCTATACCGCTAGCCGCTACATGCAGGTTGAGACCGATCCGCTCTTTACTATGGTTAAATCGGTAGTGGATATGTATAAAAATGCCGTTGATAAGCCACTTGCCCAGCTGCGCGACGAGCAAAACTTGCTACTACGTACCTACATGAAGGGGCAAATGGATTTTCAGCCTCAAAAGGCGTTCTTCCCCGATGCCAACTCGACACTCCGAATTTCGTACGGCAAGGTGGAGGGCTACAAGCCTGTCGATGCCGTTAGGTACGAGTACCAGTCGACCCTTGAAGGGATCATGCAGAAGGATAATCCCAACATTTACGACTACGCCGTACCCGCCAAGCTGCACGAGCTGTACGCATCGAAAGATTACGGACGCTATGGTGTAAACGGAACAGTTCCGGTAGCTTTTACCGCTAGCAACCACACCACCGGGGGTAACTCGGGTAGTCCGGTGTTAGATGGCGATGGGAACCTCATTGGCATTAACTTCGACCGCTGTTGGGAGGGAACCATGAGCGATATCATGTACGATCCCGATCAGTGCCGCAACATTACGCTCGATATTCGCTACGCCCTGTTTATTGTCGATAAGTATGCCGGCGCAAAGCGCTTGGTCGACGAAATCGATTTTGTAGAGTAGCATAGCACCAAACAGAAATAAAGCCTCTAGGATTTGACTATCCTAGGGGCTTTTTTGTTGTTTATGGAACCTCTTTTTTACGGGCCGAATCCGTTTTGTGCCTCGGGTTTTTACCGGGTCAAAAGTGCTGAATCGAACCTCTTGCTGCGGTTAAACCGGTAACGGGTGTAGCCAATGCCGTTTAGAGGGATTGTTGGCTGCTATTTGATGGTGCGATGCTATTTTGGCCAATCTAACTCTTAGATTTAGTAGAAATAGTTTTTTTTTGATCAATCTAACTCTGTGATTTAACAGTATCAAGTTTGTATGTTAAATCTAACACTGTGATTTAACAAAACAAAGTTGTTTTGTGCAATCTAACTCTGTGAATGATCAAA
>CAXYUU010000291.1:0-4836 GCA_964292015.1 uncultured Acetobacteroides sp. | reverse complement strand
GAGGCTATGAACATCACTACCCCAACACCCGTTCAAGAAAAGGCCATTCCGGTGATCATCGACCAAAAAGATCTCATCGCCTGCGCCCAAACGGGAACCGGTAAAACCGCCGCCTTTGTACTTCCCATCATCGATAAGCTCGCCAGCCGCGACAACCACAACAAAGCAACCACCCTTATTCTAGTGCCTACACGCGAATTGGCCATCCAAATCGACCAGCAGGTTATGGGCTTTAGCTACTTCACGCCGGCCACCTCGGTTGCCGTGTACGGAGGTAACGACTCGATGCTTTGGGACTCGCAAAAGCAGGCGCTGATTAACGGAGCCGACATTATCATCGCCACCCCAGGTAGGCTAATCACCCACCTCAACTTCGACTACTTTAAGCTTACCGACATAGAGCACTTCATCCTCGATGAGGCCGACCGCATGCTCGACATGGGCTTTGTAGAAGATATCACCGCCATTGCCGCCAAGCTGCCGGCCAAGAGGCAAACCATCATGTTTTCGGCCACCATGCCCGACAAGATTCGTAAGCTGGCCCGCAAAATTATGGTCGACCCTGTTGAGATTAACCTCTCGACCTCTAAGCCTGCCGAAAACGTGCTTCAGGCCGTTTGCATGGCCGAGGATCCCGAAAAGGTACAAATCCTGGTGAAGCTGCTTAGAGATAAGCCCAACATCAAGAGCGTTGTCATCTTTTCGTCGACCAAGTCGAAGGTGAAGCAGATCGAAAACACGCTCCTCGGAGCAAAGCTTAACGCAGGCTCCATCCACTCCGATCTCGAGCAGAAGGAGCGCGAAGAGGTTATGCGCCGCTTCCGTTCGCGCGACATTCAGGTACTGGTTGCCACCGACATCATCTCGCGCGGTATCGACGTGGAGAACATCGACATGGTGGTAAACTTCGACGTGCCTCACGATCCCGAAGACTACGTGCACCGTGTAGGCCGTACCGCCCGTGCGCAGGCCGAAGGGGTAGCCCTTACCTTCGTAAACAGAAAGGATCAGCGCCTACTCGACCAGATCGAGAAATTTCTGGGGAATAAGATCTACCATTATCGTCATTAATAACTTCAACCCTTACTTCTTATGTTGGATAAGTTTTTCAAGCTAAAGGAGCAGAACACCAACGTGCGTACCGAAATTATTGCCGGTATCACCACGTTTGTAACTATGGCTTACATTCTATTCCTGAACCCCAACATCCTTGCGGGAACCGGAATGAACCACAACGCTGTCTTCTTTGCAACAGCAGTTGCGGCTGGTGTTGTTTCGATTGCAATGGGACTGGTGGCTAACTTCCCCATTGCGCTTGCACCAGGAATGGGACTAAACGCATTTTTCGCGGCCATTGCCGTTCAAGGGGCAGGCATGCCCTGGCAGGCTGCTCTGGGTGCCGTATTTATTTCGGGTATTATCTTTATTATCCTTACGGTTACCAAAATTCGGCAAATACTGGTTGTGGCCATACCCAACTCGTTGAAGGTGGCCATCACCGTAGGTATCGGCCTATTTATTACCGTCATCGGCGTAAAGATGTCGGAAATAATGGTGGTTAAGGCATCGCTTATTGCCCCAACCATCCAGCAAATCACCTCGAACCCAACGGTTCCCGCCACGCTGAAATTCTTTGAGTGGAACATCGGTCTGGGCAGCTTTACCAACCCCGCCATGGCGCTTTCGCTCATCGGCCTTTTCATTTCGGTACTGCTAATGGCCGCTCGCGTAAAGGGATCGCTACTTATCGGCATTATGGCCACCACCATCATCGGTATCCCCATGGGCGTTACCATTGTTCCCGAACACTTCAACCCCTTTGCGCTACCCGATTTCAACAACCTCGCGGTAGGTGCGCTCGACATTAAAGCGGCGCTGAACATGGGAATCTGGACGGTGGTCTTCACCTTTACCTTTGTTGAGCTGTTCGACACCTTCGGAACGCTGGTAGGAACCGCCCGCAAGGCCAACCTTATCGATAAGGATGGCAACTCGCCCAAAATTGGCAAGGCCATGCTCGTCGACGCATTTGGCGTATCGTTTGGCGCCTGGTTAGGAACCTCAACCGTTACCTCGTACGTAGAGAGCGCTGCCGGTATTGCCGAAGGAGGCCGCACTGGACTTACCGCTATTACAACTGGGATCCTATTCCTGCTGGCACTCATTGTTGCCCCGCTTGCCGGTCTTATTCCAACTGCGGCTACCGCCCCAGCCCTTGTTATTGTAGGGTTGCTGATGGTGTCGAGCATTAAGGAGATCGACTTTAGCGACTTCACCGAAGGCTTCCCCGCATTTATCACCTTTGTGCTGATGCCCTTTACCTACAACATTGCCAACGGTATTGCTGCAGGTATCGTGTTCTACACCGCCCTTAAGGTGTGCACCGGAAAATGGAGGCAGCTACACTGGATGATGTACCTTTTATTTGTACTCGTAATTGTCCGCTACGTATTCCTAACCGAACACTAGAAGATATTCAAAAGATAAATAAAGACCCTCGCTCTATGGCGGGGGTTTTCTTTTAATACGTATCACGATTTACGTATCACGACACACGACTGGCTACCCCTCATTCTCGCTCAGTAGCACGAATCAAGTAGCACGACACACGACTGGCGACCCATTTCCCTCGCATAAGTAGCACAAATCAAGTATCACGACACACGACTGACTGGCTATCCCTCGTCTCCCGACTCTCTTCTCCCTATTCCCGATTCCCTATTCCCTTCTCCCTACCCCGTTCTCCACTCGAAAATTTAGGCAAGGAGCTTCGTTGCGGACCTTAAAAAGATCGACACTGGAGCAAATTGCACCGACAACGAACGAAATTTGTCGCATGCCTGTGCAAATTATACCGATACCGAACGAAATAGCACACATGCCGGTGCAAATTGCACCGATACCTACCAAATTTTGTCATACTACGGTGCAAATTGTACCGATAACGAACCAAATTTGTCAGTATACGGTATAAATTACACCATCTAAGGTGTAATTTTCTCAGCTATCGGAGCAAATTACACCTTCTTCGATCGAAGAAGGTCACCCATTCGAGCAAATTACAGGAGAATTGGCGCGAAAAGGTTCAACGCCGAAACAAGTTGAGGGAAGAGTAAAACGGAATTATACCGTCAGCCGAAAGAGAACAACGGCAATGACGATGGAGGCGGCAACACCAATGGCAATCCAGTTAAAGTACTTTTCGATAAACACCTTAACCCCTGCACCAAACTTCCATATTAGGAAGGCAATAAGCAGGTACCGCCCGCCACGACCTACGATCACGGCAAGAATAAAGTAGAAGAAGTTGACCTCGAAAACGCCGGATGAGATGGTAACCAGCTCAAACGGAATGGGTGCAAAACCACCCGTAAACACCAGTAGCGCGCCCCACTGGTCGTACAGCAGCTGAATTTTATGGTACTCCCCAACCGAGAAGTGGGGAATGTTGTTGAAGAAAAAATGGGCAATAACGGTGTAACTTCCGTGGGCATCTACCCAGGCAAAGTAGCCAATAAAATACCCCACAACGGCACCCAGAATACCCCCTAAAGCGGCCACCTTGCCGTAGTACATGGCTCTGTCGAGGTTGGCAATGATAAGTGGGATAAAAAGAAGCATGAAGGGAAATACCGAAAAAACCGACTCGAAGAATGCAGCAACAAAAAGCACCACCACCCCATACGGAGAGTGTGCCTTTACCATAACCCAGTCGAAAAACTGACGAAAATACTGCATATACCTACTGAATAACGATTACAAAACGGCTCGACTACTGCAATAAAGGTGCCACATTCGGAGGTACAACAGGAACGACCACCCAATGCTGATGTAGCCGTACGGCTACAGCTTGAGCGCGTCCTTGAGCGCCTTATAGCCCGAGCTGCTGGCCTTAACCTGTGCCCCGCTCTTAAGCTTAACCATGTAGCTCTCCTTTTCGAACAGCTCGATGCGGCTAATCTCGTTTATGTTGATGATGAACGAGCGATGTATCCGGATAAAGCTGTCGGGATCGAGATGCCCCTCGAAGTACTTCATCGTTTTTTCCTTAAGAAACTTGCCTGTTTTGGTATGAATCATCACGTAGTCGCCCTCCGACTCTAGAAAGTAGATGTCGGGAGCCGCAATTACCTCAATTTTGGCGCCCAGCTTTACGGCCACACGCTGCAAGATTTCGGTTTTCCCCTCGGCAAGGGCCATCACATCGCTGTAGCTCTGCTCGGTTTTGGAGGCAATTCGCGCCATCACCTTGCCCACCGCATCGGCAAAACGCTCGCGCGAGAAGGGCTTCAGCAGGTAGTCTACCGCATTTTCTTCGAATGCCCTTATGGCGTAGCTGTCGTAGGCAGTGGTAAAAATTACCTGAGGCTTATGCTCAATAATCTCCAGGAGCTCAAACCCGGTGAGCTTGGGCATCTGCACATCCAAAAAGATCAAATCGGGCTTAAGCTCGTTGATACTCTTTACCGCCGAAAACCCATCGGCACACTCGCCCAGAATTTCAATCTCCGAAAAATCGTCCAGAAACTTACGAACCAGCATGCGAGCGGGCTCTTCATCTTCAACTATCAATGTTCTAATCATGCAACACTCTTTTTTACTGAAGGGATGATGAGGGTTACCTCAAAAACATGGTTCTCATTCTTAATGTGAAGCAACGTTTCGTTTTGGTAGATGAGCTTTAACCGCTCGGCGATATTGCGAAGCCCAATTCCGGCACCCTTGCCCATTGGGGCACCATCCTGATAGTTATTTTTTATCGATACGATCAAAACGCCCTCTTCCATGAAAACCTTTGTCTCCACCAAGATGGGCTCGGTACTTTCGTACACCCCA
>CAXYUU010000290.1:0-4847 GCA_964292015.1 uncultured Acetobacteroides sp. | reverse complement strand
GAGCGAAGAATGCTACCCGTACAAATCAGAACAGAACCTCTACTTTACGATTCCCTGATAACGCCTACTGAGGCTTATACTGAAATGCAGCTTTCTTAAGTCTGTCCATGATGGCAATGCCTACCCCCTCCTCTTTAATAGGCTCGGCAACGATAAAGTCGACATCCGACTCCTCGAGGTAGTGCAACGTGCCAAAAAGGTTAGCCGCCGCTTCGGCATAGTCGCCCGTTTTCGAGAGTACCCTTACCACCGAGGGGCCTTTTTCGAGGCCATCGCCAGCAAAAGCAATGTAGCCATACCTCCTACCAACAAACTGCTCTAGATCGACCGAAATATATAGCGGTTTTTTAGGGCTGTAGTGGCTATTTAAGAGTCCTGGCGAGGGAAGGTGATCGTCGACAGGTTTGGTGAAGTCTACCACCTCCATATCGGGCAGTACGGCCTTTATATCCGACGCGGTAATCGCACCCGGACGTAAAATCTGAATTCGCCCCTCCTCGACCGATATAACCGACGACTCGATACCTACCGAGGTGTGGCCGCCTTGAATAATATAGTCGACCCCCTTAAGCTGCTTGGCCACATGCTTAGAGTGCGTTGGGCTTAGCTGTCCGAACTTATTGGCGCTTGGTGCGGCAATAACGGTTCCCGAAAGGGAGATAAGCTGCAAGGCTACCGGATGGTTGGGCATACGAATGGCAACCGTGTCGAGACCTGAGGTTACAATATCGTGCACCTGGGGTCGCTTAGGAAGTACCATGGTAAGCGGACCTGGCCAAAAGTATTCGGCCAGCGTTAGTATGGTTGGGGTGATGGTGCGGGTGAGCAGCGACAGCTGGCTTATGTCGCTAATATGTACAATCAGAGGGTCGAACGAGGGTCGCTCCTTTTCCTGAAAGATTCGGGCAACGGCTGCGGGATTAAACGCATCGGCCCCTAAGCCGTATACCGTTTCGGTAGGAAACGAAACCAGCTTACCCTCGCGAATTGCCTGTGCGGCAATCTTCATCGATTCGATATCTGTTCCTAAATATGCCATAGCTATAATGGTTGGATCAATGGTTTTAAGTTAATCGAAAATTGGGATCAAGTAACAGGGAGACTACGAAAAATGGATAGCGTCATATTGGTATCACGTATCACGATATACGTATCACTACAGAACCGCTTTCGCACGAATAAAAACAACTTGCTGCTTAAGCCAACATGCGTTCCCCTATCAAATGGCATGTCGTACAACGGTATCACGTAGCACGATATGCGTATCATGACGAAACGGCTTTCGCACGAATAAAAACAACATCCTGCTTATAGCAACATGCTTGCCCTTACCAACTGGCATGTCGTAAAACGGTATCACGTATCACGATATGCGTATCTCGACAAAACGTTTTACGCTCGAATAACGGATAAGCGCCCCCCTGCTGAATCGGGTGTCGTGATATCTAGCAGCTAGCAGCACGACAGAACCCAGTACGCACGAATGCAGGAATACAAACCGCATTCGGATTCGCGTGCAACAATCACGAATCGCCAGCTGTGCGTTGTGATACATCCTTCTGGCGGCGTGTGCTGCTGATGCCCGTCAAATTTACGGCTAATAATCTGCGCATCATCGGGGAGAGGGAAAAATCGACAACGAAATAAAGCTAATTTATTGACATAGAAAGACGAAAGGCTTGCCTGTAGCGGTAGGCTTTTGCGCCAGCAAGCCCAATAACTTTAACAAATAGTAAACACATCTAAAACTAGCAGGGCATAACGTCTCATTTATTCATTTTTATTATAGCTTTACCGCCTAATTTGATAAACATGGATTTTCGGAATTTGCCTTGGAAGAAGATTAAAATCGCAGCCCTATGTACTGGTGCAGCGCTCATTACCATTTCCATCATCCTTTTTTCCTTTCGATCGTCGATACTCAACTCTGTTGTTGCCAGTAAGGTTTCGTCGTTTAACGAGGCACACCAGGCCGATGTTCAGGTAATACACCCCCACTTCTCGGGTATTCTTACCATCAACTTCGACAAGATTATTATCAAGCCGCTCAATAACGATACGCTTATCAACATCGATAACCTGCAGATAATGGTAAACCCGCTTAGACTGATGATGGCTCGCCTGAGTATCACCAAGCTAAGCGCCGACAACATCAGCATAAACGCACTCCGCGACTCGTCGGGCAACAACTACACCTTTCTGATTAAAACATCGCGTAAGGACGAAACAAAATCCACCAGCGCCAGCTACTCGCGCAGGGTGGAGCGCCTGATGAACCTCTTCTTCGACGTGCTGCCCAGCGACATCCATATCAAACGCTTTAATGCCAGCATTAGCTCGTACGGCCACAAGGTATCGGCTACGGTACCCAAGTTCGACATCAGCAGCGGTGAGGTAGACCTACAGGCACGGGTTACGGAGTACGACTCCACCACGGTGTTTCGGTTTACTGGCGACATCAACACCTGGTTAAACAGCGCAAAGATTAAGGTGTACGCCATGAACGCACCTAAGGCTACCATCCCCTTTATTACCTATAAGTTTAACGCCAAGGTGGCCTTCGACACGCTGGCCTTTGGTATCGAAAGCTCGGGCTACCACCATGGCGCCTACCAGGTTTCGGGAACCGCCATGTTCAACAACCTGTTTATCGACCACCGAAAGATTGCCCAAAAGGAGGTGACCCTCGAAAAGGGAAACCTAGACTACGTGGTGAATTTTGGGAAAGACTTTGTTGAGCTCGACAGCGCTACCACCGTTACCTTTAATAAGCTAACCTTTAACCCATACGCCAAGTACCGGTCGAAGCCTAACCGCTTTGTGGCGCTATCCATTAACAAGGATTTCTTTCCGGCACAAGACCTATTCAGCTCGCTTCCCGACGGTATCTTCTCGACTGTGAAAGGGCTGGAGGTTAACGGAGAAATTGCCTACCACCTGAAGTTCGAGGCCGACTGGAATAACCTTAATGGTCTTATCTTTGAGTCGGATCTCCAATCGCGCAGCTTCGGCATTAAGAAGTATGGCGAGGTGGCCTACCCCTACATCAACAACCCATTCCAGTATACGTTCTACGACAACGGGGTACCATCGCGTACCTTTGCGGTAGGAACCGACAACCCCAACTTTAAGAGCCTAGACCAAATACCGAGGGTACTACAGTATGCCGTTATGTTTTCGGAAGATGGCAACTTCTTTGGGCACCGTGGTTTTCTTATTGATGCCTTCCGCTCGTCGCTAATCCGAAACATTCAGGCAGGACGCTTCGTGCGTGGCGGCAGCACCATATCGATGCAGCTGGTAAAAAACATATACCTTTCGCGTAATAAGACCATTGCCCGCAAGCTGGAGGAGGCGCTGGTAACCTGGCTTATAGAAAGACAGCACCTAGTATCGAAAAACCGAATGCTGGAGATATACCTAAACATTATAGAGTGGGGTCCCGGCGTGTTTGGAGCAAACGAGGCTTCGGAATTCTACTTCGGTAAGGACGTTAGCCAGGTTACCCCTACCGAGGCCATCTTTATGGCCAGCATCATTCCCCGACCTAAGAAATTCTACTACAGCTTTAGCGATAGCGGATCCCTAAGAAGCCGATACGAAGGATACTACCGCCTGATAGCAAGCAAGCTACTTCGCAATGGAATCATCACTCAGGAGCAGGCCGATGGTATTTACCCGCACGTTAACCTATACGGGCTGGCAAAGCTGTACCTCAAGGAGCCTATCGATAATCCGGCCGATACGCTAATCATTGGCAACGATATACCCGACGATGGAGTCGTTCCACTACCCGAAACTACACCAACCAACTAATAAAAAACGCATTACTCGCTCGGGTAATGCGTTTTATCTTTTTAAGTGGCTATCTTTGCACAATAATTCGAATGGAATGAGAGAATACGATTTGGCCATCGTTGGAGGTGGTGCCGCAGGACTTATTGCTGCATGGGCAGCTGCGAGCGAAGGTGCAAGGGTCATTGTCCTCGAAAAAATGGAGAAAACAGCCCGTAAAGTCCGCATTAGCGGCAAGGGGCGATGCAATATAACCAACGAGTGCCGATACGATGAATTTTTAGCGAACATAAATACCAACCCAACCTTTTTCCGTTGGGCATTTAGCAGCTTTCCACAAAAAGGGATAATCGACCTGCTCGAAGAGCATGGCGTAAAAACAGTTGTGGAACGCGGCAACCGCGTATTTCCCCAAAGCGGCAAAGCTTGGGATGTGGCCACCACCCTTCTGAACGCGGCAACCAATGCCGGCGCCGACGTGCAGGTGCTTAAGGAGGTGGTAAACATTGGGGTAACCGACGAAAAGGTAACCTCCATTGAGTACCGCGATACCGTTAGCGGCGACGTTACGGTAATCATGGTTAAGGCCATTATTCTGGCAACCGGTGGCAAGTCGTACCCCCGCACCGGATCAACCGGTGATGGCTACGGCTTTCTCGAAAAGCTGGGTCACCATATTGTAACACCACTTCCCTGCCTGGTACCCCTAAAGTTTAAGCAAACAGAGTTTGCCAAGATGGTTGGGCTACTGCTTAAGAACGTGGAGGCCTCGCTAGAGGTAGAAGGAAACGTGGTAGCCAACGAGTTTGGAGAGGTAGACTTTCTGGATAACGGACTAGGTGGATCGGCCATAATTCGTATGAGCCGCCTGGCATCGATAGCGCTCGACAAGAAGCAGAATGTGATCATTCAGCTCGACCTAAAATCGGCGCTAACCCAGGAGCAGCTAACCGACCGTATCAAGCGCGATATTAAGTCGTGCGAGTACGTTACCACCGAAGACCAGCTACTCGGACTGCTACCAAAGAAGCTGGTAAAGTCGTTTGCCATAT
>CAXYUU010000289.1:0-4890 GCA_964292015.1 uncultured Acetobacteroides sp. | reverse complement strand
GCCAGCGAATAGTAGGGCGACAACGCTATTCATCACATTTTCGGCAAAGAGCTTATTATCGGAACAAAGTGGAAACGAGAGGTACGCCAAAGCGACACATCCTAACGCCACAACGTAGTAGCTGCTGCTGGGTTCGACATTGCAAAAAACGAGAGCCACCACAAAGAGCAACGATACGGCATAGTATATCCATCGTTTTTGATGATTTACGGTGAGCTTGTTGGTGGTGTTTGCCAACAAAAAGAGCATCGGATAGTAGAGCAAGCGGTAATCCTTATGCTCCGACGAGTAGATGATTGTCACCCCAATAACAACGGCTACTATAGCCAAAATACATTCTATTGGATTTCCCTTTACTGCATTTATCAGCGCATGAGCAACCTCTTTAACCCTTTGTCTTATCATGGTAACTAGCATTTATTAGTATGAATCACCCGCTAATATAGCATATTTAAAAATGCGAACTCGACGAGCCTAAAATGGCATCGATAAAAGCAGCAGCAACCTTCCCCGTTTGGCTAAGCCAATACTTGCAGAAAACCATCAGGCGAAGTATTCAAATGGGAATGGAAGCCTACATGAAATCGCTACCAACCTTGCGCCATTTGAGCAGGCGGTGGAGTGAGCCCTAGGCTCTTTAAACAAGGACAAGATCTTAGGCAGAGCCTACAATTAGCTCCGGAAATCTTCTTCCGCCCCAACTACAAGTTCAATTTTCCCGCTGATACCGCAGATAGACACGGAACTCTGCGCTAATCTGCGAACTCTGAGGGAAATGAAAAGAGGAAGCCTCATGCTAAGCAAAGCGTCCTCGATACCTTGGCTATCGAGAGAATCTTCTTTCAATCCCAAATACAAATTCAATTTTATTACAGATAAATAATTTGCATTAGCATAACTTTAAAAATCTTTATTTATTCTATCCATAGATATAACCAGAGTTTTCAAACAATCCTTATCCGATTGACTAATTAGTCCATTACCTCCAACACTAGTTAATTTGTCAATAAAATTTACCAAACCAGAAATATGATCGTCGTTTTTTAACAGAATAAAGTTAACATCGCTAACTTCAAATTTCAATTTATCTAACTTTGAAGTTGGTTTTATTTTTTCATTCCCTCTCCATTTACTGTATTCATTCTTACCCCAAAACCATTTTTCATTTTTATCTACATATCTCCATTCATTCTCTTCGTAATTGTTATATGACACCGAGTTTCTATATCCATCATATGACTTTGTAAAACCAAATAAATGTAATCTAGCTTTTAAAAGTTGGTCCTTTTCTAAAAACAATTTTGAGTCATTAACAAAATCTTCAACCTGATTAGAGGTATAACTATAAACAGCAAATTTATCACCATTAATATCTTCTTCTTTTCCTCGTTCCCCAAATACAACTTTTACCTCATTATTTTTTTTCTCGTATAATTTTAAAATGGTTTGTAAATTAGGGATAATTTTACTGTTTGGTGTTGCATACAGTATTGGATTTATCCCATTACGTTCGCCCCATTCCTTTTTCAAACCAATTGCGTAATGTCCATAGCGTTTAACAAAAGACCCTGTTCTTGTTAATGGGATATCGCAAAACGAAACCATTGGAACGCCGACTACAAATTCTTCTTTATCAGATTCAGAAAAAACCTCGCCACAGTAATTAGGTCTAAATCCTTCAGTAAGTATTTTTTTAAGCACGCCAAAATTACGCGTATAATGAAATAATGTTGATGTTCTAGAACTTTCCATATGTGATACTATTTAATAATTTTATCCAATAACACGCCTAACATCATCTGGAGATAAATAAGACGGCACTCCACACTTAAATAGTTTACACTGACTTGTATTCTCATACCTTTCTAACATTCCCTTGTAATATGGTACAATTCCACCATGATAATTACGTCGAAAATGAGGATTGTTTTTAATATTTTCATAAACCATAACGGGATAAATTTGCGAAGCATTTTCCAGCATAAAGCAGCAAAAATGGAAATGTTTATTTTCCGTTTCTAGGTCAAAGCCTCTAAACCCAATCAAATCATCAGGAATCTTTTCCTTTCCATGTTTGCTCTGTGCACAATACAACTCTAAATAAACCCCCAAAACATATACAACAAATTCACAGGTTTCCTCGCCTACTCCTGTTTTTAGTTTTGGCCATTGGGATACATCTTGGAATGATCCTACAACAATTTTCACATCCTCATAAAAGTAGTCATAGCCATTTTCTACAACTTTTATGAGTGCTGGGTACTTTTCATCTTCAGGATATTCTCCTTCAAGAATCTTTAAGCTAGATGTCCAAAGATGTCTTTCATTATTAAAAACACTGTCGATCATAATAAAATTATTTAAAACACAAAAGTACAACTAAATCAAAGCGCAATTAATACTATTATTTAACATACTGTATTGCTTTTGCCAGTATAATTGTAAGTAATTAACAAACAAGATGCTCACAAATGTACTTTCTTTTTGATTTAACATCCAACAACTTATTTTTGCGTTAAGGTTTACTAACACTACTATAGTTAAGCATATCACCCTCGCTATGCTTGGTTATCGCGGCCTCTGGCCGCATGCAGGAATCTTATTCCGATCTCAAATCGACGTAGTCAATTTTAATATGAATCCTACAGATTCAAAAAATTACCCTTCGGGCATTAATAAGATCCCGTGACAAGCACGGGATGACACTCCGAGGAAAGTTAGGTCCTTTACTTGATAGCAATGCCCCGCGCATATACCGCAAATAGCACGGAACTCTGCGCCAATCTGCGAAATCTGCGGGGAACAAAAGCGGCAACCTCACGCTAGGCATAGCATCCTCGCTCCTCTTGGTTATCGCGACCTTTGGCAACATACGATACGGCCGGAGGACGCAAAGACAAAAATCGTAGGCGGAGCCTACCATTAGCGCCAGAGCGCCGTTGCATTTCCGTGCAATAAGCGTAATCCTTCTAATCCGTGATCAAAAAAGGGCACCAACCACCGTTGGCACCCTTTCCTATTTTGAGATTCCTACCTGTAGTAGGAATCGGCTCTTTGAAAGATATTTTTTTTACGTCAGCCTTATTTTTTCGCGTAATCGCTACGCCTTCTTACTTTGCTCTTTCGAGTCGCGCTGGGTTTCTCGCTGCTCGAAGGTGGTGTTAAACGCCACGATCTTCTGGCAGAGCGCCTGCCACTTCGGATCAGTCGATTCCATCATCTTCAGATCAACGTAGCTCATCAGCTTGCGTACGGCTAACTCAAACTCCGTACGGGCAGCAGAGGCCGAATCGTAGGCATCGCGGGCAGCCTTATCGCCTACACTAAGCGAGTAGGTGCTCTCGAACTTATTTTCGAAATCCTCAATTTTAAGCACCTTACTCTCCTGCTGTAGCGTTGCTACGCACGTGGCGTTTTCGGGTTTCTTCAAATCTTGTATAAAGCTCGTCATTTTGCCGGTCTCCTTAATGTACGAGAACTCCAGAAAATCGGATCCGTACTGATCGAACAGCCGGTTTATCTGCAGTGCAGCGGCTGCTTGAGCAGGCACATCGGAGTACACTAACCCCTGTACGATGGATCGAAATGCTCTGTAAGCATTATCGCGCCCCGTATCGTAGGTAAACAGCAAATCGGTATAGGCGTTCTTGCGAGCCTTCATGTAGCCATTGCACATCGTCTCGTAAGACTCCTTTACCATCAAAAATGGCTTAGAAGTTAACACTTCGGGTATTCCGGCATCTTCGAAATATCCGATCAGCTCCTTACCGTATCCCACTAAAGAATCGATAAGTCTTTTTGTTAAAGAAATCATTAATTTCATTGTACAGAAATTTAAATGTGAAAAAATAAACCTTGCTTTTGTACAATTCAAAATTTGGGTTGATGGTAGATTTATTGCCTGCTGGTTTGCTCTCCCCCTCCGATTTATACTCTCCGAAGGCTTCGTTTACCACTCCACGGCAGCTTTACGCTTTCCGAAGGTTTCTTTTAACACTCCACGGTTGCGTTACGCTTTCCGAAGGCTTCTTTTAACACTCCGCGGCAGATTTACGCTTTCCGAAGGCTTCTTTTAACACTCCACGGTAGCTTTACGCTTTCCGAAGGCTTCTTTTAACACTCCACGGCAGCTTTATGCTTAACGACAATGCCGTTTTGCTCCCGGCTATCCGGTTAAACTTAACGACTGCGGAGTTTTGCGTTCCATCAGGCAGTTTCGAACCTATCATCCTTCTTTCAAAGAACCTGCCCTAAAATTAGCTCATTTTTCATATACCTCCAATACCTCCACCATTTTTTCAGCTAAAATGGGATACGTAAACGAGGCGTAGTGCCCTCAACCTTAGCCGTAGGGCTAATACCGTACGAAAAGGCAGAACCGATCGTAAAAAAAGGGTATAATCGAGCAACTCTAAAATAGAGCTATCCAAACATGCCGCATCAGCCGCTCGGTACCGATATACCAGCTTTCGAAGCTAGGCCCCATAACCCCAGCCGCTCCATCTACTTTTAAAAGATGTGGTAGCAGCAGCAGCAGCCCACCACGGCATTCGCGAGAGTGTCTGGCGTAGAAACGTTGCCATAGGCTGCAAAAAAGGCTGCCTCCAAGCTATAGGGACAGCCTCAACGAGCTTTCAAAGCTGCTATCTACCTATTTCAGGATGACACTCCGAGGAAAGCTATCTCCTTAACTTAATGGTAATGTCCCGCAGTTACCGCTGATAGGCACGGAACTCTGCGCCAATCTGCGAAATCTGCGAGATATAAAAAGCGGCAACTTCATTTTTAAGCATCCGTCCCACAACTAAGCATATCATCCTCGCTATGCTTGGCTATCGCGGCCTCTGGCCGCATGCGGGAATCTTATTCCGATCTCAAATCGACGTAGTC
>CAXYUU010000288.1:0-4908 GCA_964292015.1 uncultured Acetobacteroides sp. | reverse complement strand
CTATTGTGCCTTCTTAGAATGGAAAATGTAGGTTTAAAGTTCTTTTAGGTCAAGAGTTTTAAAAAAAAGTGCGGGGGTGGTACGGCGTGCTATCGAGCTTGTCGGTATATTATTGTTTTGGCAAGCAATGATGGGGGGGCGATGGTTATGTAGAATTTAGGTAGTTTAACACGTGGATTACAAATACTATCGCATTCTCATCGGTTAGCTTGATTAAGTAGTAAGCGTTTCATCTTTTTAACCACAAAGGGCACAAAGTACACACAAAGGCTCACGAACCTAATTACATAACTCTTTGTGAGACTTGGCGAAATCCTTTGAGAGACTTTGAGGTTAAACCTCTTTCGGTGATGAATGGCATTTAGATGTTGATATTTAGCGTATTGGTAATGGCACCTTATTGACGAAGTATGGTAGGTGTTAGTAGTTAATAAAAAAAGCAGGTGCTTTCGTACCCGCCTTTTTATTAGCTGCTTCATGAGAGGTAACCTGCTTTAACGAGCAAGGTATTTGATAGTATCGCTAAATACAAGTATACGATCGGGCCCCTGATAGGCACAACGGCATTCGTATTCAACGCCATGAGTAAATCCTGAAATTTGCTGCTTATGTGAAGTTGAAGAAACGGAACTCCACCTAGTCGTATCGGCTATAGCTGCGGGAGCAGGAGTAAAGAAGAATACATACATTCGGGCATCCTTGTTAGTTGGAACCGAAAAAATAAGATCGCCATCATTAATTCCGTTTTCAACTTTAAATCCAACGGGTTTAGGTGGCATTTTATTTTTTACAGTTTCCTTGACAAGCGTGAATCCAGTCGTTAATAGTTTTTCACGATCACCTTTGGCCTGAACATTCAGATCTAATGCAAGATCATCATAGAGTGTGGTTAGCGTATTCTTTGCTTCATTCTTTTGTAGCGTATCTAGCTTATTACCATCCTTGCAGTTGGCAAGCTTTATTTGGTAATTGGTTAGATTGCTGCGAATAAGCGCTATACGCTCAGGAGCAACAACAAATAGAGTATTCTTATCTAACTTTTGTAGTAAATTTTCACCAAATGGTACTACTTCGTTATCTCTAAGACTACTGTGATTAATGATTAGTTCAATACTGCTCATGTTTTTTAGTTTTTTAATTATGATGTTTTAAGCAGCTTCAATTAAAACTATAATACAGTCGAGTTGGTTCATTTTTTAGGCTATAAATATGCACCTTATTTGGTGTTTTTTTTATCGTTGGTGCTAAGTTGCAGATAGTAAGTGGTATGTGTATTGATGATGCTTGTAAATAGGATGTGAATATTATTCGATTTTATATTTATTTTATGCTTATTCGTAAATATCCTATACTTAATAGTGTCAGCCTACTCTCTTTTGCTCTACATTCCGTACGAAGTGCAGATATATAGCTATCATGCTTGATGTAGTCACCTGAATGCTGTGTCCTCTTCTTACGTTCTATCTGTCCATTATCACTATCTCGGCAATATTGTTTTGCCTTTATCGCCATTTTTGGTGATTTTGCTACTTGCCGATAAGCCTATTTTACATCAATTTTTGGGTATGCAGCAAATCGGGTTAAGCTTAGGGTAAGCTGGATTTACTCTGCACCAAATTGGGTTCACTTTAGAGCAAACTGGGTTCACTTTAGAGCAAACTGGATTCACTTTGTAGTAAACCGGGTTCACTTTGCTATAAATTGGGGTTGGTTTACTAACATATTTTGCTAAATGATGTGCAAAATGACCTTGTTTTAACGTGAGTTATGTTAGTTATGCTTTAAAGGCTTTCCAATATGGAGTAAACTGAATTCAGTTTGATCCATACTGGATTTGGTTTGTTATAAACTGAATCCAGTTTACTCTGGTATTTTTTACATTTAACAAATGAGCTGGTATATTATTTTTTTGCGCTGATGTTTATATTGTGAAGTATAACAGTAAGTTTGGAGTGCTTGTTTACATCGAATGGTAGAAAATTTAGGTGTTTAAGAAGGAGGGTTTTTATTTTAGCTGTAGTGTAGATATGGTAGGTGGCTTTGTGTGTTAAAAAATGTTGCTATCATTTGCAAAGGAGCTTTTATTGTTGTCTTTTCTATGTTATGTACCGTTTAATATTTAGGACTCTTTTTATTTCAATATTTATCCCGTTAACTCATTAAGCTACACGGGGTAATTTGATATCTACATTCTCCTCACTAGCTTTAAATCCTCCCCCCAGTGCATCCTTATGCACTCCGGCCTGTTTTATGTCGGAATACGGCTGCATTTCAGCACTTTTTCGGGGGGATCTTCCCGTACTACCTCTATTTTTACAGCGGCAGTATAAATTTTACATCTTCAACCTCATGCGAAAAACGATCATCCTTACATTAGTCCTCGCATTAACCACCATGCTGACAGCCAATGCTCAGCAGGCTTGGATTAGAATAAATCAGGCAGGGTACCTGCCCCGAACTCCGAAGACAGCGGTATTTATAGCTACCCAAACAACGCCTCTTACCTCGTTTACGGTTAGGGAGGCTAAAACCGGGAGGGTTGTCTTTACCGGAAAGCCGCTTGAGCGTAATGCCCAAAGGTGGGGCATGCAAACGGCCTACCGTTTACCCTTTACGCCTCTCGACAAGGAGGGTGGGTACTATCTTGAGGCCAATGGTGTTCGCTCGCCCAACTTCGTTATTGGTAACGATATTTATAACGGCTCGGCCGACTATGTGCTTACCTACATGCGTCAGCAGCGCTGTGGGTACAATCCGTTCCTCGATACGCTCTGCCATCAGCACGATGGGTTTATTGTCGACCATCCTACCCGAACTGGCCAGCATGTTGATGTTACCGGAGGCTGGCACGATGCTGCAGATTACCTTCAGTATGTTACCACATCGGCAAATGCCGTTTTTCAAATGCTCTTTGCCTATACCAAAAATCCGCAGGCCTTTACCGACAGGTACGATGCCTTGGGAAAGAAGGGACAGAATGGAATACCCGATATTCTCGATGAGGCTCGTTGGGGGCTCGACTGGTTGGTACGGATGAACCCCGAAGCCGAGGTGATGTTTAACCAAATTGCCGACGACCGCGATCATGCAAACTTCCGTAGTCCCAGTAGGGATAGGGTAGATTATGGGTGGGGACCGGGTACTGGCCGCCCGGTTTACTTTGTTACGGGCAAGCCTCAAGGGTTGCGTAGCCATATGAATAGAAGTACCGGAGTTGCCTCCACTGCGGGTAAGTTTGCCTCGGCATTTGCCCTTGGAGCCAAGGTGTTTGCCACCATTGATCCGGCATTTTCGAAGCTGATATCTCAAAAATCGGTAGAGGCCTTTGCCTTTGGGGAGAAGTATCCGGGTGTTTGCCAAACAGCCTGTACCGTGTCGCCCTACTTCTACGAGGAGGGTAACTATGTCGACGATATGGAGCTGGCCGCAACGGCCATATACGGGTTAAATGGCGATAGTCAGTACCTTGCTAAGGCCGATAGCTTTGGCAAGCAGGAGGCGGTTACCCCTTGGATGGCCACCGGTACCGCTCGCCACTACGAATGGTATCCATTTGTTAACTTGGGGCACTACTATCTGGCTACCTCGTCGGATGCGGCTACCAGCAGCAGCTACAAGGAGAACATGCGCAAGGGGTTAGCCGACATTCTTAGTAGGGCTGGTGATGATCCATTTAAGAATGGGGTTCCCTTTTTATGGTGCTCCAACAACTTTATATTTGGCGCTCTTACCCAGGCCCGACTTTACCATGAGGCCACCGGCGATACCCAGTTTTTGGAGATGGAAGCCGCTCTGCGCGATTGGGTATTTGGATGTAACCCATGGGGAACGTCGATGATATGTGGCTTTCCTAGCGGTGCCGATACGCCCATGCTTCCTCATTCGGCTTATACAAAGGAGCTAGGCGATCCTACCTGGGGCGGACTGGTGGATGGGCCGGTAAACCAGAGCATCTTTAAAAGCCTACGGGGATTGGTGCTTTTTAACCCCGATGTGTACGTTCCATTTCAGAATGGAACGGCAGTGTACCACGACGATATTGGGGACTACTCCTCTAATGAGCCTACCATGGATGGTACGGCCTCTACTACCTTCTACCTATCGTCGTTGGAGAAGAATGCTACAAAGCAACCTCAACGCAACCAGGTAACCGATGAGTTTGGTGGCGTGGTGCGCATGGATGTTACGCAGAAGAAGGTTTACCTGGTGTTTACCGGCGATTCGCTCTTCGAAGGGATTGGGCATATCCAACAAACGTTGAAGGCCAACCGAATTCAGGGTAGCTTCTTTCTTACTGGCAGCTGCCTTCGTATTTACCCCCAAACGGCTAAGGCGCTGGTTAAGGCTGGCTACTATGTAGGACCCCATTCCGACAAGCACCTGCTGTACGCCAGCTGGGAAAGACGAAGCCACTCGCTGGTTACCCCCGATAGCCTCGATACCGATATACGAAACAACTTGTTGGAGTTAAAAAAGGTGGGTGTTGATGTTGGACAGCTCCGCTGGTTTATCCCTTCGTACGAGTACTATAATAAGGATGTTGTGGCTAGGAGCCGTACGGCAGGGTTAAAGGTGGTGTCGCTAACTCCTAAAACCTATACCAATGCCGACTACACCATTCCGTCGATGAAGAATTACCGTACTTCGCAGCAGCTAATCGACCTTCTATTTAGTACCGAAGCAAGCGATGCTAACGGACTTAACGGTGCGGTGATACTCATTCATCCCGGCACGCAGGATTCACGGACTGACAAGTTATACCTCCGTTTAGACGAAATTATTAAGAAGCTAAAGCAAAAAGGGTACGAGTTTGGTTCGTTTAAAAACCAGTAGCAGTGTGGTTTAACTTCCTTACTGATGGTATCGATGTAAAAGGAAGTGTTTTCACTACTGAAAAAGCTCTTCTGC
>CAXYUU010000287.1:0-4932 GCA_964292015.1 uncultured Acetobacteroides sp. | reverse complement strand
TGGGGTAGCGGTCGTAGCCCGCATTGTCGGTGGTAATGTTGTCGGTTTTCTGGGAATCGAGTTTGTAAACGAAAACGTGGGAGTTGGTGCTGGTGGCATACTCGCGGCTTGTAAGCGGCTTGGTGGCGAACACGATCTTTTTAGAATCGGGACTCCACTGCACCTCGCCAATTTCGTAGTCGGTGGCCATTGGGGTATCCCATGCCTCACCCTTGTTGATGTCTACCGCATTTTCGATGGTGTTACTCTTGAAGTCGGCCACAAAAAGGTGGCTGTAGGCGCCATCTTCCCACGTATCCCAGTGGCGGTACATCAGGTTGTCGAAAATCATGACGTTCGACTTGTCCATTTCGGGATAAATCTCCTTGCCGGTAACGTTTTGCAGCTTCACATCGGCAGCGTACACCACCTTTTGGCCATCGGGCGATAGCTGGAAGCCGTTAATTCCGCCGTCGATGCTGCTTAGCTTGGTCATGGTACCCATCTTGAGGTTGTACACCCAAAGCTGCTGTCCACCTTCGCGGGTCGACAGGAAGTAGATGGCCTTTCCATCCTTACTCCAAACGGCATTGGATTCCGATCCCTTGTTGTCGGTAATCTTTTTGGGTTCGCCACCGTTCGACGATACCAGGTAGAGGTTGGTTACCCCCTTGTTGGCGGCTAGGTTGTAGTACGAAATGGGGTACACCACCTGCTGCCCATCGGGCGATAGCGATGGGGCGCCCACGCGGCCAAATTTCCACATGATTTCGGGGGTGAGAATGCCCTTGGCCATCTCCTGCTTGGTTAAAGCGGTATCGATGACGATGCCATCGGTGGCCGCTTGTGCACCCTCTCCTGTTGAGAATATCATAAGCGAAAGGAGCAGCAGCGCTGCTGTTTTTAAGTGGTATTTTTTCATAGACGCAAATTTATCATTTGGAGGTAAAAGTACGATTTTGACGATAATTTATTATCGGTTGGGGCTACTTTGCTTAATGTTTTTTACGATGTCGTAGCGGTGCAATGTTAGCGGCTTCGTGCTTCTCGCCTCCTTATATTTTGTTCTCGCTTTTTCGTTGGGAGGAGGAGCCACTGGGGCTCTATTCTGTGAGGTGTGGGTACCTGAACCCGGATTTGCCCTTTACGGTCGATGCTATTCAATCCTGTTGTGGTTGCTTGCCGTTTTGTTCCACCTCACCGAGCTTCACTTGGGGCTACTCATGCTGAATCCCATTAGGGTTTCTGACTATAGGATAGGCGCGGTACACTCCATCTGGTCATTAATTATACCTGCTGCAGGTGGCCGCTAAATAGGGATCCTGAAAAGGTTGTATTTGACGTGTAGCTCATGCTGTGCGGGGAACCAACCGCCAAAAAGCAACATCCGCAGAGTGGTTGAATATCGAGCGACGAATACTCCCCGCATCAATCGAAATAGCGACCATTTTTTTATCATCGAGCAAGGCTGGAGGGGCTGTTTTTCCTGTCGATGCCACGTCGGCAGGTGGTTGGCACCCCTGGGAAGGGCTCTACTGCGTAGTTTTTTTACTTATTGCACCCGAAATGCTTTAAAACATAGAGCGGGTAAGTAAAAATAGGCTACTTTTGTTTGCTTTTTTAACGCAAGCCGAAATGAATCTTAAACTGCTCTGGAGTAGAATATTTAACCTTCTTCGTAACCCTAAAATGGAGTGGGAGGATATACGCGACGAAAAGATAGACCGCGACGCCCTGTACAAGAACTACCTGATTCCGTACTGTGCCATATACGCGCTATCGACCTTTGTTGGCGATTTGATGTGGACCACCACCGACAGCTTAGGCAAGATTGTCGGCCAGTCGCTTATCGACTTTGCCGTACCCTGTGGTTCGGTTGTGGCGTTGGCCTTTGCCATCGAAAGGCTTTCGGTAAACTTCGACTCGACCAAAGACCTGACGCTGTCTACCAAGCTGGCCATCTTTTCGATTGCTCCGCTGCTGCTGTTTATGACCGTTGGCAACCTAATACAGGTTCAACCCATAAACGGGCTGATGCGCCTGGCTAGCTTTTACTCGCTGTACGTTCTTTGGCTGGGCTTTAAGCCGGTGCTTGGAACCGTTACCGAGCAGCGACTGGGCTACACGGTGCTTACCGTTCTTATTTTTGTGGGAATAACCCTTATTGCACATCTTGTGCTACGAGGTTTGCTGGCCATCGTTTTTTAACCCGTATTTTCCTATATTTGTAAAGCAGGGCTGGTGCTCTGCTTTTTTGTCATCGTAACAATGGAGAAACCAAAAGTCAACATACGAAATAAGCGTGCGAGCCACGACTACGAGTTTTTGGAAACCTACACCGCCGGCATCGTGCTTTCGGGTACCGAAATCAAGTCGATTCGTGCGGGCAAGGTGAGCTTGGTGGATACGTTCTGCTACTTTCACCGCAACGAGCTTTTTGTAAAGGGGATGAACATCACCGAGTACTGGTGGGGAAGCTACAACAACCACGAACCCCGCCGCGACCGTAAGCTGCTGATGAACCGTCGCGAGCTGGATAAGCTCCAGCGCAAGTCGCAGGAAAAGGGGCTCACCATTATCGTGTTCCGCCTTTTTATCAACGAAAAGGGGCTGGCCAAGCTCGATCTGGCGCTGGCCCGCGGTAAGAAGGAGTACGACAAGCGCGAAACCCTCAAGATGAAGGACGCCACCCGCGAGATGGATCGCTTCATGAAAAAATAGGAAAAGCCGACCACAGGGTCGGCTTTTTTATTTTAGGAGGTGCTGGCTGATAGGATAGGTTAGGACGAGGTGTCGATTTGACCAGACGAAAAGATCATGTTGATAGTTGTGCTATTGTGAGAAATATTGTTAATTTTGAATTGTGTTAGAAGATGGTTTAATAAGGCAATGTAAATAAATGAACATCTGACTAATTATTTCCATAATCTATTTTCTTTATTAATTAAATCTGTCAATTGTTATGAAAAAAGTTTTGTTGTCTTTCTTTCTTACTTTGATAGTGTTTTCTTTTATTTCATGTATAACTACTGTACCTGCGAAGGTTTTTCTTAACGAAGAATTTACGTTTAAATCGTCTTGTTTAAACAGTAATATATATGAAAAGGACTATAATATAATTTGGAGTTCTGTTGTTGATTTCTTCGCTGAAAATAATCTTAATATTAAAATTATTGAAAAGGAGTCTGGATTAATTGTAAGTGAAAGGAACGTTTTACCTTCTGAATATGTAACTACTAATATTCCTATTAAAAAAACTTACATGGCAGTTCAATTTAATAAGGGATTAAAAGTGGATGGAACAGGGATGAGATGTAGTGCGGAATGGAATGTTAGGGTTATTAAAGTAGAGGATAATAAAACAAAGGTGGTTGTTAATATTGGAAATCCAATAGTAGAACTTAATATGATAAAGGGGGCGTATCCCAGTATATATACTGTTTGGGAAAAGTCAGATTTACTATCTACAACAACTGGGAATTTTGAGAATTTTATATTTAGTTATGTTGATAGTAAGATTAAATAGTATTTCTATGTAAGTCGATGAAAAAAGCCTTCTGTGGTTCTATTTTGGCAGGATATAACCTGCTTGGATAGTTTTGGACGAGGCTCTGCCTCGTCCAAACGGAGGCTAAATCACATCAAAATTATTCTTCTTCTCTTTTTCTAATAAGGGAGAAATAGTATCTCTGAGTTTACTGAATTTGTCAAAAGCCACGTTGTATTCGATATTTGATTTGCCCCACCATCCTTTATTTCGTTTGTTATAGGCTTCAATGCTTCTTCGAGGAAACTCAGTAAGTATGCTCTCTGAGAATGTTTTTATAACATTTATATGCCAATTTGTTCGTTCGTCAAAGTATCTCCAGTTATCCCTTATAAGGGATTTTTTGTTTGTATCAATAACTTCGATCCCATGAAAAAATTTACTTTCTGTGCTAAACGCTTTTTTCATTATGCGCATTGCTTCAACATCGGTTTTCGGTGCACTGTATCCAAATATGGTCAGATAACCGGCTTCCTCTATTTTAATTTCAAACTGCTCCCACTGTGTTTTAATAAAGCGATCTGAAGTGTAATCCTTCTTCTTAACAGGGTATAAAAGCGGACTTGGTGTAAACTGCTTGCCACAATCACATTCCGGATTGATCACTCCATATTTGCCACATTCGCATATTCCGGTATCAACATTGCCATGTAAAAACAATAAGTTAGGAAGGTTGCTTGTAATCTTATAAACTCTTTGATAAGCCTGTATTAATAGGTTGTCCCAGTTAAATGAGGCTATGCAGTCTTTATCTCGAAGGGATAAAATCAACAGATCATATATAGTAAGCGAGTCTGGTAGTTCTAAGGTTTTAAAGTATGCTGCAATAGCTTCTTCAAGTTTTTTTCTTTCTAGCGAATATTCCTCTCTTTCGTATAGTTCGGAGTATATTTCTTCAATATTTTTACTCGTGGTTTTTAGTTTGATATCTTTAAAAATATAGCCCAACTCCAATTTTTCAATAAAATTGTTCATGACGGACGATTTTTTGCCATTCTTGTCACCGTATGGTATTGTAGCCATAGTTGCACCTGCACCGAGTATCACTAGATGTGGCCTTGTTTTGAAATCCTCACGTTGTTGGTTTAATCCTTGAGTTGTCATAAATAGATTAAATTAGGTAATAGTATTTTATTGCTAGTACTATCATCTTCGTGCCCATTTCTGTTCATTCATGAATGATGGATTTAAAGGTAGCAATTAAGGTCTATCTATTATTCGCATATAACTGAAATATTCGTGATAATACTTGGGTAACTCGCTTCCTCTCCATTTCCAGGTGCTGGTAAGTGGTCACCCCCCGCTTCCTCTCCATTTCCAGATGCTGGTAAGTGGTCACCCCCCGCTTCCTTTCCATTTCCAGGTGCTGGTAAGTGGACACCCCCCGCTTCCTCTCCATTTCCAGA
>CAXYUU010000286.1:0-4950 GCA_964292015.1 uncultured Acetobacteroides sp. | reverse complement strand
ATAGGCCTTTTTTTTGGGAAATCACCAGTGACAACTGAATCAACGAAAGCATTTACAATGAAAAAAAGTGTGAGAGAAGGTGACCCTTTAATCCTGATCGACTTTTTAGAAAAACATACCAATCGAATCGGTGGCTACGTCTACCAGATTTGCCTTTTCTATTGGCTGCTGTGTAGTTGGGTGGTGGGTCGGTATTTTGCATAACCGATGGTGTTGTCTGTATGGGGGGCGGTTGGTGTTTTATGGGTATGCCGCGGTAGCAGTGTGGTTGGTAGGCTTGCCGTGCGCCATCACCTTGCCGTTAGGTGTACACCGGCAGGGTAAACGATACCGTCGAGGATTGGTTTAGGTTGCTTTCGATGCTAAACACCCCGTTGTTAAGCTCTACAAACGACTTGCAGAGCTTTAAGCCTAGTCCGGTTCCCTTTTCGCGATCGGTACCGTAGGAGGTGTAGAACTCGTCGCTCGAAAGGATTTTGGCGATATTCTCTTTTTCGATTCCGTGTCCGGTATTGGTTATCGAAATTGTTACAGCATGGTCGGAGGTGCTAATGGCAATGGTGATCATGCCTGTCGACGGGGTAAACTTGATGGCGTTCGAGAGCAGGTTTCGTACAATTAGCTTTACCATGTTTTCGTCGGCCCAGGCGAAGTACTGGCTGGTGTAGGTTTGGCTTAGCGAGAGATTTTTTTTGACGTAGTCGTACTGAAATAGGGCGATGTGCTCCTCTATAATTCGGTTAATGCTGATTTTTGATGGCTTGCTGACAATGCCGTTGCTGTTGTACCGTGCCCAGTACAGCAGGTTTTCGAGAAGCTGGAAGGTATTCTTGGAGAGCTGCTTTTGATCCTTAAGGAAGTCGAAAAGGGTATCCTCGTCTACGTTTCCTTTTTCGGAGATCAGCTCCGAAATCTGCATGATGGCCCCAATTGGGCCTCGTAAATCGTGACCGATAATGGAGAAAAATTTATCCTTTGTTGCGTTGGCAATACGAAGCTCCTCTTCTATTTTCTTTTGGATGTCGATGTCGATGTGCATGCCGATGGCTCGCAGGGGCGATCCCTCGGAGTCGTATTCTATTATCCGACCTTTGTCGATTACCCATTTCCACCGGCCCGACTTGGTGAGCAGGCGGTGAGCCGTTTGGTAGAAGTCGGTTTCGCCCGATAGGTGCTTGTTTAGCACGCTGGTTACCATGGGGAGATCTTCGGGGTGTACCAGCCGTTTCCACGACGACACGTTAGGATCGATTTCCTCCTTTTGGTATTCGAGCATCTGGCACCAGATATCGTTAAAGAAGACGCTGCCGGTTTTGATGTTCCAATCCCAGAGGCCTGTTTCGGTATTTTCGATGGCCATCTTAAGCTGTGCTTCACTTTCCTTTACCTGCGTCTGGTAGCGGTAGCGCTCGAATGCGGTGGCAATAATGTTGGAGATGGCCCGCAACAGCTCAATTTCGTCGTGCTGCCAGCTCTTGCTGTTTACGCACTCGTCGAAGCCGATGAATCCGAAAAATCGGCCCTGAACGTAAAGGGGAAAAACCAGTATCGACTTGATCTCTTGGGGTTCGAGTATCTGTATAATATCCTCGGGTAGCTCGTAGATGTTGGTGGCAAATACCTTTCCCTGTTCGACGAGTATTTTTTTCCACGAGGGGATGAGGTCGTATGGGATTTCTTGCAGGTCGTCTTTTTGTTGTGCTACTCCTTTATTACACCACTCGAAGGTGTTGCTGGTGGTGGTGCCGCAGGGGCTATCCTCAAAAATGTACACGCGGCTCACGTCGGTATGGATGCCGAGGAGCAGTAGGATTTCATCCAGCGTTTCGGTAATCCGGTCGGTGGAGTTGAGGGTTTGCGAGATGTCGGCCAGTAGCGTTTGCTGAATTAGGCCATGATGTAGCTGCTGTTCGGCCTTTTTGAGTAGGGTAATGTCGTTTGCCGAGGTTAGGAGGTAGCTGTGGGTTTGTATCTGTATTTTGGAGACCGAAACTTGGCAGTAGAGCTGCTCCCCATTTCGTTTGGTAACGATGGTGTATTCGTTTTCTATAGTCCCACCTTCTTTTATTCGCTTTAAATACTTTATGCGGGGTATTCCGCTGGGGAAAAGATGGATGTCGGTCGACTTTTTTCCGATCACCTCCTGAGCGTGGTAGCCTAGGGTGGTTAGGAACCGGCGGTTTACGTTGATGATGCGCCCTGTTTCGATTTCGGAGATGGCCATCATCATCTGGCTATTGTTAAATACGGCATGGAACATATCCTTCGACAGGACGATGTCCGACAGGTTGCGGCTCACCCCAAAGAGCACCTCCTGCGTGTTCCATATCCCTTGGCTGATGCGGGTTTCCACCGGCAGGCGGCAGCCGGTTTTGGATATCAGCGGTATGGAGCAGTACTCGGTTTGGCCGGCAATCATTTGCTCGATTACCGCCTTTACCTCATCGCCGCTTTCGGGCGGGTGAAGGATTAGCACCGGAAGTCCGATTAGCTCCTGCTTCGAGTATCCTAGGGTGGTGGTTACCGCCTTGTTTGCATCCAGAATATTTCCGTTGTAGTCGATTACAAACAGCAGATCGCTTATATGATCGAAGAAGTTTTTGAAGTTGCTGTCGTCGCTCATGACTGTTGGTTTTTTGGCGTTACTCATCGTCCTTTTCCCTGCCACTTGTCAGGGGGCCGATTTTGTCGAATTTTTATCGGGGGTGCTTGCTGGTGCCGGGCGCATTGTAATCGGCACTAAGCAATATAGCGTTATTTTACGTTTAATTCATGCCGATTGGGTTAAAATATTAATCGGGAGGTGCTGGCCTGTAGGAGGCTGGGGCCGCTTTACGGTTTTCGGGTTGGGGATGGTGGGGGGCGGTTCAAACAGCAAAGCCCGACGCGGTACGGCATCGGGCT
Organism: uncultured Acetobacteroides sp.; assembly: GCA_964292015.1. Lineage (GTDB taxonomy): Bacteria > Bacteroidota > Bacteroidia > Bacteroidales > ZOR0009 > Acetobacteroides. The sequence continues at coordinate 2,046 of CAXYUU010000286.1, read as the reverse complement.
TTGCTACTCTTTACGGCATGGTGCCGCTATCTTTTACGAATGTCGCGGGTTACCTATTCGACAACAAACTCGTCGGCCTCGATCTTTACGATATCGAATCCGCGCATCACCTCCTTGGCGGCAAATACCACGCCCACAAAGATGCAGGTTAGCCCCAACAGGAACAGCAGGATGCATACGGGCGACATAAAATCGACATCGGCAATGGTGTACTTAATGCCAATGGCAAAGCAGGTGAGAATAAACACCGCCACGGCTACCGAGTACGATACCACCGCATTTCGTACCAGCTTAATGCGGTACAGCAGCTTGGTGGTTTGGAGCTGGATGTTGGCTAGGCGGTGCTGCTGGTGCGGTGCGAGCTCCGATGTGGTTGCCGCAAGGTTTAGCTTGCGCTTCTCCTCGTCGAGGATTCGAATTCGGCCAACTACCTGCGAGTACTTGCTGTTCATTCCGAGCAGCAGCAGGCCGCAGCAGTTTACCATAACGGTCGGGCTTAGCATGGCTTGGATGATGCTAACAGTTTCGGACATGGGTATGGGGTTTTTTGGGTTGAACCGCAAAGGTACGAATTGTGGGGACTTTTTTTGTCGATCCCGGTTATTCGTGGTCGGTTCACGGGAGGGGAGGGGGCGATGCCTGCCGCTTACCCCTTTGGGTGGAGCCAGCTGCAGGCTTCTATCCATTTATTTTCGAGCGGGCCGATGGGGCATTTTGCCCCTCGGGTTCGAGCCGTATGGTGGCCGAGCGGCTTGCCGGGCTACGGGGGTGGACTCGACCGCTCGCGGCTAAATATTTTGGCAAAGGGTAATGTACGCGGTGGGCATCCACCACACGTTTACCCCAAACGATACGGTTACGATGTCGTACCCTTCGCGCGATTTTTCGTTTACCAGGCTTTCGACCTCTCTTCGTAGCTTGTTGGTCGACCATCCGTTAGACAGCTTTATGATTCGGTAGATTTTCATGGGAATGATAATTTGTTTATGAGTAAGTGAAGTATACGATTACCCCGTAATAGTAGCTATTTTATGGGATACTTTTACCTATAGGGGTGCATTGGGTAGGATATAGAAAAGTTGGAATCCCATGCGGGATGCCAACTTTTCTACTACACAGCTGCATGCGGCTTAGTGCGCAAATGCCTTAATGGTGTCGCTAAGTGCTACTATTTCGGAGGCACCTTGATAGGCACACTTAAACTCGTACTCCTTACCAGGTGTATAGCCAGAAACGTTTTTTTTGTGCGTAGTCGAGGGAATTAGCCTCCACTCGTTAATGTTGGCCGGAGCCGGAGCCGGTGCCGAGTAGAAGTTGTAGAATTGGGCATTCTTATTTGCCTCTACCGAAAATAGAAAGTCACCCTGGTTTGTACCACCTACTACCTTAAACTTTTCGGGCTTTGGCAGCTCACCTATTTTCTTAGGTTCCTTAACCAGCGTCAATCCACTCGACTGAAGCTTGATGAGATCGCCTTTTGCTTGCAGGTTAACCTCTAGGGCTATTTCGTGGAAACATTCGAATACGAGCATTTTTGCCACGTTTTTTTCTGCTACATCCTGCGAGGTGCCTGTTTTCGATTTAATCAGCTTGGTGTTGTAATCGGTAGTCCGTTCGTGAAGTAGGCTGAGCACTGCTGCGTCAAACTTAAAGTTGGAGTTCCCCGTTAGCTTGTTTTGTACGGTTTGTGAAAGCATGACCACCTCATTGTCTGGTGTTCTGCTGTAATCGATAATAACATCTAGTCTTGGCATGGTTTTAATTTGTTTACGTTAATGTGTGCTTTAGAATGTTACAATATCAAAAATAATGAAATCTCGTAATAAATAAAAATATCTGTAAATTTTTTTCAGTCGCATAGTAGCGTTGTTGCCTTGTGCCTGTTTATTTCTTCTTTTTGGTGCTGTGTGCTTTGTATTCTTTTTGCTGTAAACGGGTTAACGTGTAGAAAATCAAAGAGTTGATGTAGTTTGTTGTGTGTCTGCAATGGCTCATTGTGTATCTGCAATGAGTCATTGTGTATCTGCAATGAGTCATTGTGTATCT
>CAXYUU010000285.1:0-4962 GCA_964292015.1 uncultured Acetobacteroides sp. | reverse complement strand
GGCTACTACAGGTGCATCGAGAGTAACGGAACTAACAGGGTACCCCCTGAGATCGATTACATTGCTTGTAGTCCTAAAGTATCGGTGGAGACTTTAAATCGAAACTTCGATTTCGTAAACGAGTTTCGCTTCCCAATAGGACTAGGCGATGAGCTTCCCGACATTACCACCCTGCCTAAGGCCGACAACTACTTTATCTCCCCACTATTCTTGGGCGAGGAAAAGAAACGATTCGACCTCGACGAGGCCTGCGTAAATTACTGTGTAGAGTTGGTAAAAAGCAATCCACAGTGGCGGCTCTCCATTCAGGTGCACAAAATCTTAAACGTGCGATAGGATGCTCCTCTTTATTGGAATTCATTAGTATCGCCTGTCTACCACAATAAACAAGCAACCCCCTAACAGCACTTGTTGCCTGTTAGGGGGTTACTTGTAAGTACGTTAAAGATTATAGAAGGTTTATAGTGTGCAAATCGGTTTGTGTAAAGTACTTTTCGTGTAAAAAGGCGAGCGGTTGCTACCTCTTAACTTCATCTAAAAACTTTTTAACCGCATTCCAGTACTCCTGGTTGTTTGCATTAGTCTCCCACAGAGCCTTCGATCCGTGTACCCCATCTCCTTGAGGTACGAAGGATTGCTTTCCTGTCGATGGAATTGCTTCGTAGATGGTCTTCCACGATTCGTACTCATTCTTTGCCGAGGTGATAAGTACTGGGCAGCGAATTAGCTTGGCATATGCCGCAATTTCCTTTCCGTCGAACTTAAAGTATTCACCCGGAGAAAAGGTTATCAATGCCGAAATGCTTTCGGGATGCTTGCTGGTAAGCACCAGCGATAGCGCAGCAGAGTAGGAACTACCCCAGATAATAATTTTACGCGAGGGGTAATGCTTTTGGGCATAGCTGAGAGCGGTTTCGAGATCGGGCATCGCATCGGCATATGCTGTTTGTAGATCAAGCTGCTTGGCCATGCTGTTGGCCTCGTTTACCACTCCGTTAACCTCCTTGCCCGAACGTTGATCAATGGCAATACAGGTAAAGCCCAGCTGGTTTAACTTTGGCGCTATGGGGCGATACTCGCCTCTGCTATACCCTGCCTGATGGAATAGCAGGATAACTGGCGCATGCTTATCGCTGGCCTCGTAGACGTCGGCCTTGATTTCGAGCTTGTCGGTACTCTTTAGCACCACCGTTTTTCCGGTAAACGGGAAGGCTTTTTCTGCATTCTCGTTCGATGGGGTAAACGAGCAGCATAAAAGTCCCACTGCTGCTAGCGATTGTAGTAATGTTGCCATTTTCTATCTGGTTAAAGTTTGTTGTTATTGTTGAGGGCAATATATCTTGCTGTTAAGTAAAATTTTATGCCATTTCTAAGCTTTCGCCAACGGCGACCATTCTTCAATTTTACCGCGTAGTCTATGCTTATTTTGATACTTTTGATTTCATTTCAACAGGATGAAAAGCTATCCGCAGTAGCCACTCCTTTGGGTTAACGTATGCTGGTCTAGCTCCTTCGACAGCTCAAGGGCCTCCTTTATGATGCTGTCGGGGTAGCTGTTTAGCTGAAGTATCTTGATGGCATTCCTATTTTTCAGCTTTCCCTCTTTTAGTCGGAAATCGAAATCGACGGTATTCCCATCTACCTTTTCGCTAAAGTGGTACAGGTCGTACTCCTGCTTAAGCAAATCGGCCAGCTCGATATCGTGTGTCGATACAAATACAATGTTGGCATTTCGGGTTAAGGCCGACAGTACGGCTTTACCTGCCGATATCCGTTCGATGGTGTTGGTTCCCTTAAATATTTCGTCGAGCAGGAACAGGTTGGGGCTCCCATCCTCACTTCTGTCTACCATCTCCTTAATGGTAAGAACCTCCTCGAAGTAGTAGCTCCTGTCGTTCATTAAATCGTCGCTGATTCGAATGGCCGAGTAGATGCTCATTCGAGGCATGGTAAGCTGCCTAGCGAAACAAGTGTTTAGCGTTAGCCCCGTAAGTATGTTTACCCCAATAGCTCGAATGAATGATGTTTTACCCGACATGTTCGACCCGGTTAGCAGAACCGATTTCGAGCGGATGGAGATGCTGTTCTCCACGCAGCGGTATATCAGCGGATGGTAGGCGTCTATGGCTTCGAGAGCCTTCGCTTCCTGTGTAACGGTTGGAATGCAGTAGGTATCCATCCCCTTTCGGAGCGAGGCTATGGATATCAGCGTATCCACCAACCCGACAAAGGTAAATAGCTCCTCTACCTCCTTTCTCTTTGTATTCAGCTGCTTTAGCACGCTAAATAGCATTAGCGGCTCAATAAGGAAAAGTACCTTTACAAATTCAAGACCGATCCATACCATAGCCTGTAGGTCGCCCTGCAGCTTTACCTCCAGCTGAAAGAACGACATCCGGTTCCGCACCTTATCAACTATAGCTATCGACTGGTTGAGGTTGGGGTTGATTTTCTTTAGTGCCTCGTACTTAAAGAGGTCGCGGGCAACTCCGCTTAACCGGAGCAGCTGAGGAATCGAATCGAGGTACTGGTAGATATTTCGCTTGTTAAAGTAGTGGATAAACGAGTTAACAAGGAATACAAAAATCAGTACGAAGAACATTTTTAGGTTGAAGGGTAGCAGCAGCAGCGAGAGCACGCTGGTAAACGATAGTATGGGCACAATAAAGTGCCATTTGGGCGGGTCGATATGGGTGTCGTGGAAAAGGGACGATATGTAGTACGCCTCCTTGCCGTTTACTTTGGCAAGCGCGCTTTGTACGTCTATTCTAAGCTCAGGGTTGAGGGTAAACTCGTTGATGAGGCTCTCCTGCTGTTCATTTTTTGTCGAATCCGCTGGTATTGTTCGAAGTCTGCGGTATAGGTACTGCTGGCCAACGGTCGAAGTTGTTCGGTCGACAAACATGAACAGCTCCTGAAAATCTAAGTCGGCACACGTTTTATCGGAGAGTACCTGAAATGCGGTAGTGCTGTCGCTCTTGCGAAAGTACTGCTCTATCTGCACGAAATTAAACGAGTCGGTTTTTAAGGCACCAAACTCCTTAAGGAGCTTTTCCCGTTTCTTTCTTTTACCTAAACGTGCCATTTGTAGTCGATTTGTTGGTGTATTTTTTATAAGTAAGAGCTGTGTTGTATTGTTTAATGGTGGTTGTCAACAGCCACTTGTCAGCGACGAAGTTGCAAACTTCGCCGAGCTCTGTGCGTTCATTTAAACTACGGTTAGCAGGGGGTTATATATAATCCAATTTCTCTGATTTTGCCTTTTCTTTCACAATGTTTTCTTTTTTAGTATGTTCCGTATATCTGTTTTCTAAATCAATATATTTAATAGGAATAAATGTTAATATATCAATAGAAGTAAAATGTTCAGGTTGTGATGAGTTTGTTTGATATTTTTTGTTTTTGTAAATGTAATATTTATTTTCACTTACTCTTTTAAATATTATGTAACAATATTTGCCTTTCCAAATAGATTCGAATGATTTAGATTGCGTGATTAAAGTAAGGTTGCATTTTCTTTTGAACTCTTTTTCTATTTTATCTGATATTTTAAAATTTTCAATTAAACTCGAATTGTCTGACAAAAGAGGATATTTTTTTTCTATTCTACGATGCTCAGTTTTCATATCGTCTATGATTAAGAAATTATTATAACAGTCTTCAAGTCTCATATCATTAGAAAATTTTATGTTTTTGCTTGTTTTAGTGTATTTTTTGTTTTTTGTTTTATTGTAATTTGGTATTCCATACTTTGTAATTAAATCATTATGTAAATTCTCGTACCCACAATATATAAGCACTATTTTATATAATGTATCTTTAAAGAAAAAACAACTAGTCTTATGCTCGTTTTCTTTATTCTTTATAAAAGAATAAGTCGTAAATGTTTTAAAAATGTCATTTTTTTTGAGATGCTTGTTGTCGTCAAAATAATCTTCATTAAACCAACCCCTAGTGTCCAAACTGTCTAAAGTCATGCCGAAGTTAAGATGCCTGAAGCCTTCTATGTTGTTAATATTACTATTAGAGGATTCACGCTCGTTAGGAATTGTAAGTATCATTCTCAACATATTATGTTTTGGGATTTTTTTAATTGTATTTTTTTTAATGCCAAAACTATTTTTTTGAGAGTCGTTTGTGCAGGAGTTACATATTAAAGTAATAATTACAAATAAATGTAAAATAAACATGCGCATTATTTTGATTTTCATTTTGTTTGTTTTTGTAATATTCATTTTGATTAAATTTATTGCAGGTGTAAACTGCAATAACTGTTTAGTATGATAGCAAATTTGCCGACCTTTATTTGTTATTTTAGACCATGCATAACCAAAGTAAATATTCTTTCATTTTATAGTTTTCCTTTTGATTCATTTTTGACTTTTTCCCATTCTTCTTTTAAAACATTCTGTGTTTGAATTGTTAATTTTTTCATATTCTTTTTAGCCTCAATTATTTCTTTTTTCGATTTGTATTCTGATTCAGCGTAAAATGTTATAAAATAATCTAATATCTCAATTATACTCTTATCTTCTTCAGGATTTAATCTTAGTTTGAAAAGATAAAGTTGTTTTATAAAGTCGCTCTGACTCCATACTTCTATTTTTTGTCCTAATGCAGAAGTAGTAATAGCATCAAAATGTCTTAATTGTGCCTCATTGGGAATTTCTTTGTCTTCTTTGTAATTGTTGATTTCATTTTCACCTTCCTGAATATTGTCTGAGTATATTTTTAAAGTATAATGAATGTTCGTAATGATATCTGTTACATCATTTCTAATTGTACTAAGCCACTTTATTCTTTCCGAAGTGATTGTGTCAACATATTTGGTTGTTTTCAGATTACGTCTAGTGTAATATATTGTTATCATAGTACCGATAAAAGTTAGAAGTACGCTAATGGGTAAAATCTCTTTTAATAATTCGTTCATATTGCTGTCTTTTTACAATTAATTCGTTCAAC
>CAXYUU010000284.1:0-4977 GCA_964292015.1 uncultured Acetobacteroides sp. | reverse complement strand
ATTTGGAGATGTTGGTAGCTGAGTTTTCATGCCCAGTAGCTCATTTGGTGGCGTGGGTAGCTGGGTTTTCATGCCCGGTAGCTCATACCGAGCACCAAAAGGGAGCTACTGGCCACCAAATACGAGCTACCGGGCACCGAAATGGAGCTACCGCCTACCAAACAGAAGCTACCGGACATAAAACCGAAGCTACCTCCTACCCCATACGAGCTACCGGCTACCCCAAGGGCATTACCGCTCATCTAGCAGGCCATCGGCCCACCAGCTACCACCTCCCTACTAACGACACGAGGGGCTAAAGCCCCTCGTGATACGTGTGTCACATATTATGATTCAGATGTCGTGCGTCGTGATACGCATATCGTGATACGCTACTCGTTAGTAAGCTCTCGAGCAATGGTTGCCCCCTGCTTTACGCGGTCGGACATGCCGATGCCATCGCGGATGCTGCCGGCAAGTACCAGTCCGGGGTAGCGGCTCTGCAGCTCGTTGATGCGGGCAAAGCGCTCCTCCGACGACAGCTCGTACTGGGCAATGGCGTGGGGGTAGCGGAAGAGCTCCAGCATATCGGGCTTGGAGTTGGTGCGCATGGTTTCCGAAATTTCGCGCACGGCAACCGCCTTTAGCTCGTCGTCGGAAAGGTTGTAGACGCTTTCGTTCTTCATCCCTCCGGCAAATACCGAAAGTAGCGCTCCGTCTTTAGGGGCTCGGTTAGGAAAAATGGACGAGGGAAAGAGGATCCCCACCACCCGCCGCTTCTCTTTCGACGGAATCAGTCCCCCAAACCCGTTTAGCGGGATGCCGCTCCACTCCTTATACCCGGCCACCACCTGGGCCACCTTGGCGTACCGCAGGCGGGTGATGGGGCCTAGCTCGTCGGCCGAAATAAATGGGAAAATCGATGGCAGCTCGTAGGCCCCAACGGTGGTTACCACCTTGGATGAATCGATGGTTACCGTCTCGCCCGATGCGAGGGATATGGTGGTTTGGTATCCTCCATTAATAGGTTCAACAGAGGTATGCTTTGCCTTTAGGATGATATTTTCGCTGCCGATGGCCTGCTCAAGGGCGTCGGCCAACCGTTGCAGGCCGCCGCTAACCGAAAAGACATCCTTGGTAGCCCGGCGTTCGAGGTCGGTTTTAGGCTCCTTGCGCTTTTTCATGGCGCCGCGGATGAAGCTGCCGTAGCTCTGCTCCAAGTTGTAGAGCTTGGGAAGCGCAAACTTCGGGATCAGCAGCGAGGGATCGCCGGCGTAGATGCCCGAGATAAACGGGTCGATGGCGTAGTCGAGAAACGAGGATCCCAACCGGCGAACCACCAGCTTGTCGAGCGATTCGTAGGGGTTCGATCCCGCCTTGCGGAAGGGCTCGCCAAGAATGCGCAGCTTATCCTTAAAGGAAAAGAGCGGGGTGGTAACCGCGGTGCCCATGCTCGACGGAAGGGCATGCCAGGCACCATCCTTCCAAATCAACCGACGCTTGGCGTTGGGATTGGCGGTTTCGAGGGTGCAGCTATCGCCCAAATCGTCGAAAAGCTGCACCAGCTCGGGCGACGACAGCACGCCCGTGTTGGGCCCGGCCTCGTAGGTAAAGCCATCCTTGGTTAACGTTCGGATAACGCCGCCAACATGGCTGCCGCGCTCGATAATGGTTACGGTTTTGCCCGCCTTTTTAAGGTAGAAGGCCAGGGTAAGTCCGGTAAGACCTGCCCCAATAATGGTGATATCGGTGGTAGTACGGTTGGTCATGCTATACGTTTTTGGAGTAGCGGTTTACCTGCTGCTGGTACGCCCTATCGAACGATGCGGCAACGTTTCTGATAAATATCGAGCCCAGCTCGGTAACGGTAATGGCCTCGGAGGTGTACTCGATAAGCCCATCGGCAGCAAAACCGTCGAGCACCTCGGTGCTAACGCCAACCTGCTCGACAACCTGGCCTACCGAAACGCCAAGCTTAGTGGCCACATCGCTCCAGCACACCCGCTTGTTGCACATCAGCTCGTTAATGGCCTCGCGGGTTATCAGCTGACCATCGGCAAGGGCGTATCCCTTTTCGACAGGTAGCCTACCGGCCTCGATGGCGGCAATATACTCGGCGATGCCCTTCACGTTTTGCGAGTAGCCCCGCTCGAGCTGGCTGATGGCCGTTACCCCAAAGGCGTACACCTGTCCGGTGGTGCGGCGGGTGCAGTACCCCTGAAAGTTTCGGTGCAGCTCCATGCCTTCGAGCGCGGTATAAAGCTCGTCGGAGGGCAGCACGAAGTGGTCGAGACCGATGGCCTCGTACCCGGCCTCCTTAAGGAGGTCGTAGGCGCTCAGGAACATCTGCATCTTATCTTCGGATGAGGGCAAGCCCCGCTTTTCGAGGATCAGCTGGTGCTTTTTCATCCAGGGCACGTGCGCGTACGAAAAGGTGACCAGCCTATCGGGACGTATGTCCGCGGCCATGCGCACCGATTCGAGGAAGCTCTCCACCGTTTGTCCGGGCAAACCGTAAATAAAGTCGAGGTTCACGCTAATGTCGCTTCTCCCCTTTTTGATGTAGGCCACCAGCTCGTCCACGGCAATGGCCGACGGATCACGGTTAACGGTACGCAGCACCTGGTTATTAAAATCCTGAATGCCGAGGCTAAAGCGGTTGAACCCTGCATCCTTAAGCGCATCGACATAGTCGTAGGTTAGGTAGGCGGGGTTGCACTCGATGGCAATCTCGGGTTTATCTATAAAGCGGAACTTAGAGGCCACCAAGTCGACCAGCTCCTTTAGCACTGCCGCCTCAACGGCGTTAGGGGTGCCGCCGCCAAAGTGCACCTGCGACACCAGCCGGGTTGGATCGATGTGCCGCGTTACCATCTCCACCTCCCGCTTTAGCGCACCGATGTACGCCTGGGTTAGCTCGCCGCGCCCCATTACGTAGGCGTTGCATCCGCAGTAGAAGCATATCTTTTTACAAAAGGGGATGTGAAAGTAGAACGCCACATGCTCGGGCGTACCGCCGTTCGAGGCATCGAGCATTTGCACGAAGCTAGCCTCGCCAAACTCTTCGGTAAAATGGTTGGCGGGCGGGTAGCTGGTGTACCGAGGAACCGGTACGTTATATTTTTGGAGGAGTTGATTAGAGATTTCCATATGTGAGGTGTGAGACGTGAGACGTGAGATATTAGATATGAGACATTAGATGTGAGACGTGAGATGTGAGACAATTCTTCGGTTTAACTTCTGTTTATTTCCGTTTAACTTCTGAAATAACTCCTTTTAACTTCTTTAACTTCGCTATTCTTTAACTTCTCTACGCTACGACCTCAGAGATTTATCCTCCCGGTAGTGGCGAAGTGAGTAAAAGAGTATCAGCATGGCAAAAAGACTGAGCAGGGCTTCGAGACCAAAGAGGTTGGTGTAGCCCAGCTTGTCGGCCAGCTTGCCGCTTGCCACGGCAAAGATAAGGCTGCTGAGGTGGGTAATCACAATTTGAACGGTAAAATCGGTTCCCTCGCTTCCCTTACGTACCTTATCCATAGATATGGTGGAAATAATAACGGTAGACAGGCCGTACCCGCACCAGAGCAGTCCAACGGCAGCGTACAGTGCGGCCATGGTGGGCGTTCCCTGCGAGATATACCAGAAGAGCATCGCCGCAGCAAAGCTAACCGATAGGAAGATGAACATCGAGGTTTTACGGCCGATGCGACGAACCACCAAACCGGCTCCCAGCGCGCTGATGGCGGCAACCGAGGTGCCAAATATGCCCGACATCAACCCAATTTGCTTTACGTTGTACCCCAAATCGACCAGGTACGGCTTAAGCATGGTAAGTATCCCAATGATTCCCGAGTAGTAGAAAATGAGCACCAGCACCCACTTGTGCTTTCCCTTTTCGGCAAAGAAGCGGTAGATGTCGGCAAACGACACGCGCCGCGTTACCGCATCGGTTGCGGGTAAAGGCTTGCGGTATACCAGCAGCGGCACAACGGCAAACACCACAAAGGCGGCCAGCAACAATAGTAAATTACTCCACCCAAAGTAGTGGTAGGCAATTAGCAGTACACCAGTACCAAAAATGCTTCCCACAAACGAGCCAGCCGACTGCATGCTGTTGCCCAGGCTTCGTTCCGAAGGTTTCAGCATCAAGATGGCATAGATGTCGACGGCAATATCCTGGGTGGCCGATGCCACAAAGGCAACGATCATCAGCAGCACAATGAGCGTAAAGTTGGCCTGCAGGTTAAAGAAGCCGATGCCCACAATTATGGCGGCGTAAAACATTTCGGACCCAATTACCCAACGGCGCAGGTCTTTTAGCGAGCGGGTATGGTTATCGATAAAGGGTGCCCAAAGAAACTTGAGTATCCACGGCAGCTTTACGAGCTGCAGCAGCCCAATAGACTGCAACGAGTAGCTCTCCTGCCGCATGATAACGGGCACCACCGTCGAGAAAAAGCTCATTGGTATCGCCTGTGCGATGTAAAGGCTAAAGAGTACCGGAAATTTCGGCCAGCTTTTCTGGTTCATTATCTGAGATGTTAGATGTGAGAGATGAGATATGAGACGCTAGACATTAGATGTTAGATGTTAGACGACCCTACTCACTGTTCACTGTTCACTGTTCACTAAAAGTTAACCGACAGGTTTACGCCCAGCTGCATTGGCCGGCCGGATTGAACAAACCCTTTTGTCCCCATCTCGAAGTAAAACGATTGGTAGTCGGTATTGGTAAGGTTACGGCTCCAGATGTCGAGCTGCAGGTTGTTGCGGGTGAAGGAGATTTTGGCATCCACCACTCCGTAGTACGACTGCTTACTCACATTCTTCTCGGCCCAGTAAATATCTCCGGCACCGCGGTACAGGGTGCTAACCCTAATCTTATCGAGAACGGCGTTGCTTGGTAGCCTAAAGGTTTTACCCACCTGCATGCTGAGCGAATGCTTAGGAACAAATGGGATATACTTACCGTTGTAGTTGAGCTTATCGCTAACCACA
>CAXYUU010000283.1:0-4978 GCA_964292015.1 uncultured Acetobacteroides sp. | reverse complement strand
CCCAGCTGGGTGGAAAGGGCAATGGTACTGGCAGCAACGATTTCGGCACTAGCTCCCTGAGAGTAGGACATGTGTGTCTTACCTATTTTCTCTCCAATAGTAACCACGATGCGCTTCCACGCAACCATCGTTCCTAAACCAAGAGCAATAGCTACCGAAAGGATAACCCACCACGGAGCATACTCGATGTACCCCTTCATATCCTTAAGATTGCTCTTTAAGCTCTCGCCATTCTTCTTGCTTAACCCAAGGGCTGTAATATCTACTTCCGAAAGAAGCTTATCGGCAGTTTTGGTTGTCAGTACAATATTCTTACGAATGGTTGAACGGTCGGCTCCCTGCACTTCATCCTTTAGGTTCGACTTTGCGATTACCATTCGCATTTCGGCTAGGTTGCTATTTATCGAAACCATCTTTTCCTTCTGAGATCCCGAAAGCGAGGTGGTGTCGACGTTGCTAAGGTAGATTTGAACGGCCTCAACATTACCGTAAAGGCTACGGATATTTTTGGTATTATCGATAGCAAACATGGTTGGTGCAAGGCTTATTAGGATGATCATAATCAGCCCACCCCCCTTCTGCCCATCGTTAGAGCCGTGCGAGAAGCAAACCGACGTACAGGTTAGTATCAACAGGCTGCGAATCCAAAATGGTGGTTTTTTGGTGGTATCGGGCTCCTGAAAAAACTTTTTCTTCTTTACGACCTTCTTAAAGATCATCATTAAAACAATTGCCAGTCCAAATCCTATCACCGGTGAAATAAGGAGCGCAAGTCCGGCATCGTAAACCTTCTTCCAGTTAAGCGCCACTGCACCATCGGGACTAATAAACATAAAGGCAATACCGATACCAAATATTGAACCTAACAACGTATGGGAGCTAGAGCAAGGAATTCCGAAATACCATGTGCCAAGATTCCAGATAATGGCTGTTGCGATTAACGAGAATACCATTATCATATTCTGGGTGAGATGCTGGCCAATGAGCACATCAAGAGGCAAAAGATTCATAATACCCATTGCAACGGCAATTCCACCAACGTAAACGCCTATAAAATTCCACGTCCCCGACCAAATTACAGCGTAACGAGGTTTAAGGCTACGGGTATATATAACAGTTGCCACAGCATTTGCAGTATCGTGAAAACCATTAATAAACTCAAACGAGAGGGCAGCCAGTAAGCCAACTATCAACAGTATGGCGGTTCCAGGTTCTAGTCCAAACATTATTCCTTTGTTTTAATTATACCGCAAATATAGACTTAACATAACCCTCTTAATGTTCGACATATATGAACATAAAGCTATGCTTACATTACGCCAACAAAAAAACAAACCAAAATAAACATCAAGTAAAGAATGCGTTAGCTTAATTCAGATCGTAAGCTACCCCCATTCGGTTGAGACATCAAAACATTCTCTTAACATTGACTTAAAGTACAAAGTTCGGAACCATTAGAAAAACATGAAAACACGAACAGTTCGAGCCTTCTAAAATTGCTTACAATGGAGTGGTTTATGGTGCTGTTTAAAGGTATCACGACACACGATACAAGTATCACGACACAAGTATCACAAACACCATCAATAATTTTAGTATCAGCTTCCAAATATATCCGGCGTAAGCCTCGTGATACGTGATACGTGATACGTGATACGTGATACGTGATACTTGACACTTGACACTTGATACTTGATACTTGATACTTGATACCATAATTGCTAAGTAGCACCAATAAAAAAGCCCCGAAATAATTCCGGGGCTTTTTCTATGCAGTTGGTAATCCTACCTTTTTCCTTTTGCCGGTATCGACGCAAACACGTCGAGGATACTTGCGGTGGCCTCCTCACTTGACGAATGGACTAGCACCTCAGGAATGTCGAGCCTATTCTTGGTTATGAACTCGGCAAGCCACTGGGCACAATCTACCGCGGTTTTCTCAATAAATGTCTCCATATCACCAGCCTTCTCGCGATGCGGATGTAGCGTGGCAATGTTGCTATCGAACGATACCAGACGAGGGAAGGCACCACGATGGTAGTATCCGCTAATGTTGGTGGTAAAATCCTCGTAGCTACGAACCACCAGCCAGCTCTCTTCGAGGTAAACCTCCTGGCGAGTTTGATGGTAAACTTCCTCGGGATCTCTAAAATCGTCTAGTAGTACTTTATATGTTTTCATTTAATCGGCTATGATTTCTGATCGGGTACGGCATGAAAATTATGCACTTACCCCAAAGGTTACAAAAGTAACACTTGAAACTGAATGAATGCACGTCTCCTCCACAATTTATCCTTCATTAAGACAATCAGACAACAGGGTTACCCATACCCCATTTTGTTTAATTGCAAAATTCAGCTAAATTGCAAAACCAAAACAACCTATATGAAAACAAATGTTTGGACTTTACCGACACGAATTTTTCACTGGTACCTAGCAGTAGGCTGCATACTGGCGTATATGCTAAGCGACTACCTAGCCATTCATGCTGCCATTGGGTTAAGCATAGGAGCCTTGCTCTTATTTAGAATGATATGGGGAATTGTGGGCCCCCGCTACTCGAGGTTTAAAGACTTTCCGATATCTCCCAAAAACGTATCCTCCTTTGCCCGAAATATCAAGTCGAGCGACCACCTGTACACCGGGCACAACCCTTTAGCATCGGTGGTTATGCTGTTAATTATGCTAACGGGTATTGGTGTTGCCACCACCGGACTCATTACCGCGCTATCCGATAAAACCGAGCTCTTTGGACCAGCACGATTCTCCGATCTCGAAGGCAACTTCGAAATACATGAGCTGTTTGTAAACATACTAATAGGGCTGGTATCGCTCCATCTCTTAGGACTAGTCAACAGCTGGCTCACCAATAAGGATGCCAGGGTGGTTCAGTCGATGTTTAACGGAATTAAGAAGATGCCCGGTATTAACGCCAACCTTACCATCTGGCAAAAAGGATTTGCGCTTTTAGCAGGAGTAACCACCCTTGGGGTTCTTGCTTACATTTTGTCGTTGTAGCAACCGGCAAGTAGCACAACCATCGCACCGACAACCCCTCAACCAGCCAGTGGCATTTCATACTCCCCTCTTAATAAAAGAGGGGAATGCTTTCCCTGTGACAACTCCGTACCTATAGTATCACGACACAAGACACAGGCATCACAAACACCACTAAAATAGCAGTATAAGCTTTCAAGTATACTTGGCGTAAGCCTCGTGATACATGATACATGCATCATGATACCATTATAAGGATGCCGAGTTACCCCTCCCTGTAAGATTCTACCTAAACCGGCAACCTCCATTTTATAAAATATCATTTAATTGTTAATCATTGTAAACCAACGGGCCATCCTCCTAAAAAGGAGGCTACTTTTGTTGTAAACATCACCAAAGCATGATTTACGGTCTATTCATTATCTTCCTATACCTTACTATAGGAAATCTGATTAGCGGTTTAATAGACGGGTTTATACCCGGAAGCGTAATTGGAATGCTACTCCTCTTTGCATCGCTCCTACTTAAAATCGTTAAGGCAGACGACATTCGACCTACAGCCTACACGCTAACGCAAAACATGTCACTCTTCTTTTTACCTGCAGGGGTGGGCATTATTACGGCTACAGCCATAATTGGTCAGTACTGGGCATCGATACTGGTATCGAGCATCATTAGCACCATACTGGTTATTATTACCGTAGGTTGGATTCAACAAAAAATGGAAAAATGGAAATCGTAAAAGAGCTATTCAACTCGCAAGCATTTGTACTTGCCTTCGTGCTTGGCACCTATACCTTTAGCCTTTGGCTATTTCGCAAAACAAAGATAAGCCTACTCCACCCGCTAATCACCAGCATTCTTCTTATCATTGTCGTGCTCAAGATTTTCAACATCGAATACAAGACCTTCGAAAAAGGATCTGAAATAGTTGACTTCATGCTTGGCCCCACCGTGGTGGCTCTTGGCGTTACGCTATACGACCAGGTTACCCACATTAAAGGCAACCTGCTATCGATAATCACCTCCATCACAGTAGGTGCCGCAGTAGGCATCGCTAGCGTTACCGCCATTCTGTATGCCATGGGGGCAAATCAGGCGCTTATAGCTACCCTGCAGCCCAAGTCGGTTTCAACACCTATAGCGATGAGCATCTCCGAAAAGTTTGGTGGATTCCCATCGCTAACTGCCGTAATTGTGGTTGCCGTTGGAATATTTGGCGGAATTGTCGGGCCATTTGTTCTAGACAAGCTGGGCATAACCAGCAAGATTGCTAGAGGTCTAGCGCTAGGCGCTTCGGCTCACGGAATGGGAACTGCCCGTGCAATGGAACTTGGTGCCGTTGAAGGAGCCATAAGCGGTTTAGCTATTGGGTTAATGGGCGCAGCAACGGCGCTGCTAGTACCTTTAATTAGGTGGATGATTTGAGAGAAGAGATATGAGATATTAGACTTGAGACTATACGAGAGATGGAAGTTGTCATAATACTAACCTAAAGCCCTATGAATCTCGTCAACTCTACTACTTTTCACCTTTCCTCACCAAGCATAGCTAACAGCCCGCTTAATACCCAGTCACATCTCACATCTCACATCTCACATCTCATATCTAATATCTAAAATCTAATTCTATACCACCACCAGCTTAACCCCTAGCTCCTCAATTTTCTTAACATAGGCTGGGTTAATGCCGCTATCGGTAATAATTACATCCACCGCATCGAAGTCACAGATTTTGCCGAAGCCCTTACGACCAAACTTCGAAGAGTCGGCTACCACAATGGTTTTTTGTGCCGACTTCATCATCACCTGATTAAGGTGTGCCTCTAGCATGTTGGTGGTGGTGAGTCCAAACTCCAAATCGATACCGTCGACACCAAGAAACAGCTTGCTACAGGCAAAGTCCCTAAGCATCTGCTCGGCATACGGACCAACCACCGACGACGAGCTCTTGCGAACCACCCCGCCCAGCTGAACAATCT
>CAXYUU010000282.1:0-4981 GCA_964292015.1 uncultured Acetobacteroides sp. | reverse complement strand
CTTAACTAAGTGTGGCAGCAGATCCTTGATATACAAAACGCCCTTTACATTATCGAGCGAATCATCGTAAGCTAGTATTCTCGAATAACCACTTTCAAGAAATAATTTCTTGAGTTCATCATAGCTATCAACAACATCGATTCCAACAACATCAAGTCGAGGAGTCATTACCTCACTAACTTCTGTGTTTACAAACTCGACTATCCCTTTTAAAATTTGTCTATCTTCTTGCGACTTAGATCCAGTTATGTCAATCGCTTCAGACAGATCTCGCATCGAAATATTTTGCATCGACCTATTCGATAATCGCTTATTAATAAACAACGATGAATTAATAAGTAAGAATGAAAGAGGTTTAAATAGGAATACAAGCACAACTAACGGCTTTGACATAAAGAGGACAAACCAAACGGCATGATAGTTTGCAAAAACTTTAGGTATTATCTCACCCAATAAAAGTAGAATGGATGCTATCACTAAAATTTGAAATGCAATCCCCAATAATGGTTCGTAAGTAAAATCAATCAATGAATTAACAAAATAAGCACCTAAAACAACTACAGCAAGATTTACAATATTACTTACAAATAAAATGGTACTTAGCAAGTAGTCTGGTTTAGAAAGCAACTGTATTGCAGCTGTTACCGATTTTGAACTCTTTTTATTCAATTTATTCTTCTCTGAAAGAGAAAGAGAGAAGTACGAAACTTCTGAACCAGATATAAATCCAGATATAATTAGTAAAACTAAAAATACAATTAAAACGAAAGCCAATTCTATGGTGAAAGAATGAAAAGACACCTCCATCACCCAAAAAGCATTTCCCATAAAGTTATCAGGCAAAACAAGTATTTTTGATTACTACCAGCAGCGAAAATCTCGCATAGCAAATATAATGCAAAGCACACCCAAATCAAAGCGCAATAAAAAAGCGACCTAATAGTCGCTTTTAAAATTTAAAATGGGAGATCATCACCTCCAGCAGCTTCAATTTCCTCCACCTTGTTAGAAATTGCATTAGAGTTTGCCTGAGCATAAGCATGTTCAGTTTGGCTATCTCCGTCTCGCTTACCTCCTAACATTTTAAGAGTTTCAACTACAATTTCAGTAATATACTTCTTAACCCCATTAGCATCATCATAGCTACGAGTATGTATGCTCCCTTCAATATAAAGAAGAGTTCCTTTTCTAACATACTTTTCTACAACTTCTGCCAAACCTCTCCAAACTACAACGTTGTGCCATTCGGTAACTGTTTGCCTTACACCCTGCTTGTCAGTGTAGGTTTCACTAGTTGCTAAGCTAAACTTGGCTTTTGGAGTGTTCGAGTCAAAACGCTTCACCTCAGGATCTACGCCGACATGTCCTACTAAAATCACTTTGTTTATCATAACTTGATGTTGTTTTTCAGGATTAAAATACAAATTATTACTTAATCTTCACTACTTTTTTGCAAAATATTTTTCAACCGGCTCTGCTACCAAAAAATTCTCAATTAGCCGGGATGTCGAATAGTTATGGATCTCCTCCATTTTTATCTCCGAAAAGGCTTCATTTAGCAGCCGTGAAACCGTGTCAATTTGAACAACTAAAAAGCGGGTAAAAATACGCTGATGACTCAGTAAATACTTTTTCGGAATCGAACAGTATACTACATCAACCTTACTTCCTTCAAAAAAACTAATCCAGTCTGCTGTAGCAACAATTTCATCCAACTCGAGCTGTCGTTCCGATTCTATAAGAGGAAATTCGTAGAGCGACTTCCAAATATCGTTCTTCATACGCTTCGAAATGTAAGTTTGCCCCCCTCTTTGAGGTATTACATAGGTAAAGTACCTCTCTGTCTGCTTTATCCGCTTAGACTTCACCGGATAAACATCAACCTTTCGATTTCGAAATGCACTACAAAGATCCACAATTGGACATGTAGTACAGTTTGGCCTTTTAGGAGTGCAAAGCGTACCTCCAAAATCCATTATAGCCTGATTATAAACATTTGGCCGCGCCTTATCCAACATTTCATCTGCAATAACTTTTAGTTCGCGCTTACCCATAAGCGTATCAATAGGAGTATCAACACTAAAAAGTCGAGCAAATATACGGTAGACATTCCCATCGACAGCAGCCACGGGTTCTTCAAAAGCAAAAGCGGCAATTGCCGAAGCCGTATAATCACCAATACCTTTCAACTTTATAAGCCCATTGTAACTATCAGGAAAAACGCCATCATACTTTTCGACAACTTCTTTGGCCGTAGCATGCATGT
This sequence comes from uncultured Acetobacteroides sp., assembly GCA_964292015.1. Lineage (GTDB taxonomy): Bacteria > Bacteroidota > Bacteroidia > Bacteroidales > ZOR0009 > Acetobacteroides. The sequence continues at coordinate 2,715 of CAXYUU010000282.1, read as the reverse complement.
TGCGCGCTCTAGTATAGTAGCCTAATCCCTGCCAAACCTTTAGAACCATATCGATGTCGGCCGCAGCCAAATCGAATACAGTTGGAAATAGTTTGATAAAGTTATTATAGTAGCTAAGTCCTTGGGCAACGCGCGTTTGCTGTAGTATTACCTCAGACACCCATATATAATAAGGATTGAAGGTTTCTCTCCAAGGTAAAATGCGCTTATTGGTGGCGTACCATTCGATTAAAACCTGCGAGAATATCATAAGTATCAATTAGAAAAAGAAAAAAAACCAACCAAAAATAATCCAAATGTGTTTCATTTATAGATATAAAACATATATATTTGCAAACTGAATAACGCATAACAATTCAAACGATTGATAATTAAAGCTTTTAACCATGACAAAGGCAGATATCGTAAATGAGATTTCGAAAAATACCGGAATTGAGAAAGTAACTGTACAAAAGACAGTTGAAGCATTTATGGATGCTATTAAGGACTCCTTAGTAAAAGATAAAAATGTTTACTTAAGAGGTTTTGGTTCATTCATCGTAAAAAAGAGAGCTCAGAAGACTGCTCGCAACATTTCGAAGAATACAACCATTATCATTCCTGAACACAACATTCCATCTTTCAAACCAGCAAAGAGCTTCTCTGGAAAGGTAAAATCTACAGTGAAATCGAAGTAAATAGTTAACCTTTTAAATAATCACAATCATGCCAAGCGGTAAAAAAAGGAAGAGACATAAAATGGCTACTCACAAGCGCAAAAAACGCTTAAGAAAAAACAGGCACAAAAAGAAAAAATAGGTGGCTGGCCATTATCCTAAAAAGAACATCAAACCTAAAGAGTCTTTTTGATTCTTTAGGTTTGTTTCATTAAACAGGTAAGAAAAGGAGAACAGTGAGTAACGAACTTATTATTGACGTTAGCAAGACAGAGATCAGCATTGCACAGCTCGAAGACAAGAAGCTTGTTGAACTCCATACCGAACGACGCGAAGAGGGTTTTTCGGTTGGAGATATCTATATCGGGCGAGTTCGAAAGTTAATGCCAGGTCTAAATGCGGCTTTTGTTGATGTTGGTTACGAAAAAGATGCCTTCCTTCACTATCTTGATCTTGGACCTCAATACAGCTCTCTGTCGAAATTTTTGACCCAAGCAACATCGCGAAAACCCAAATCTAACCCATTCTACTCCATGAAAATGGAGCACGACATTGACAAGAATGGAAAGATTGCCGCGCAGCTTACCCCTGGTCAAAACATTTTAGTACAGATAGCAAAAGAGCCCATTTCCACCAAAGGACCTCGTTTGACATCAGAAATATCAATTGCAGGACGCAATATGGTACTGATGCCATTCTCCGAAAAGATATCCGTATCGCAAAAAATCGGATCAAACGAGGAAAAAAAACGACTTAAGAAACTACTCGAAAGCATCAAACCCCAGCATTACGGCGTTATCGTTCGTACTGCTGCAGAAGGTAAGAAAGTTGCTGTTCTCGACGCAGAACTTAAGGAGCTTGTCAGAAGGTGGGAGTTGGTTTACGAAAAATTGCGAGCAACACCAGTACCCAGCTTAGTTCTTAGCGAAATGAACCGTACAACCGCCATTCTTCGCGATGTGCTTAACGGTTCATTCACCAACATCTACGTAAACGACGATTCGGTTTACGAAGATATCAGAGAGTATATCAGCGGCATCGCTCCTGATAAAGAAAAAATTGTAAAGCTGTACAATGGAAATGTTCAAATTTTCGACCAGTACGGGGTATCCAAACAGATAAAGGCATCTTTTGGCAAAACGGTTTCGTTTAAGAGTGGTGCTTACCTCATAGTAGAGCATACCGAAGCCCTCCATGTTATCGACGTAAACAGCGGCAACCGCAGTAAGATGCTCGACAACCAGGAGGCAAATGCTCTAGAGGTAAACTTTACAGCAGTGCAGGAAATAGCTCGCCAGCTTAGGCTACGCGACATGGGAGGAATTATTGTTATCGACTTTATCGACATGCATGGCAACGAAAACAAGCAAAAGATTTTCGACAAGATGCGTGATGCAATGGCTACCGATAGAGCAAAGCACAACATCCTTCCGCTAACCAAGTTTGGGCTAATGCAAATCACCCGTCAGAGGGTTCGCCCAGAAATGCACATCACCACGACGGAAAAGTGTCCGAGTTGCCAAGGAACCGGTCAAATCAGCCCGGCTATAATTTTCGACACACAAATCGAAAATCAACTAGCCTACTTTGTAGAGGAGCGCAAGCTCCGATGGATCCAACTAATCGTTCATCCATACATTGCAGCATACCTTAAAAAAGGATTGCATTCCAAAAGAGTAGAATGGATGTGGAAATACAAGTGCTTCATCAAGATTGCTGAATCACAAACATTCTCCTACATGGAATTTAAGCTATACGACAGGTATGGCGACCAGATTACCCAAGAGGGTATAACGGAGCTGCAAAAACTGGAAGAAGCAGAAGAATAACCTATAACAAAAAACGCCTCTCACGAGGCGTTTTTTGTTTGAATGAAAGAAAAAATATTAATAATTGAAAAAAAAAGAAACTACTTAAAGAGGAGTTCAACAATAGTTGCCACTCCGATTAACATAACCACAGCTCCTGCAATCTTATTAATCCACCAAAGCTGCCTTAAACGAAACCTCTTTCGGTAAATATTCACAAATGAGGTTAGCGTAAACCACCATAACGAAGC
>CAXYUU010000281.1:0-5011 GCA_964292015.1 uncultured Acetobacteroides sp. | reverse complement strand
CCATTTATAAGAATAAACCCCAACCTTTCCTCGGAGCAATTCCCCTCCTTCACAAGGAGGGGTGCCCGTAGGGCGGGGTGGTTTATGCTTTACTATCTACGAAATTGACTCCATCTTTAAAATATGGGTGAGGCTTGCCAATCCCAACAGTTACTCCACGTCTATCATTATATCCCAATCATAAAAAAAGCCAAACAGGAGTTTATCCCTGTTTGGCTAACCAATTAAGCGCATATGGAAAATTCCCAGCCTCAAACCTGGGCAAGGTAATGGTTCGCACTACCTATCCGTCGAATCTGGGTATACTGTTGGGGCATACCATATGTATGCCCGCCCTATTCTTTCACAACATTCTATATCTCTTTGGTCTTCTCCTTAAGCCACGCCACCTCGGGTGCGGTAAGACGAGGAGCCAGCTTTTTGAATACCGTTGCATGGTACTCGTTCAACCACTCCACCTCGGTGGGGGTAAGCAGGCTTTTTTCAATGGCAACGGTATCTATCGGACAAAGGGTAATCGTTTCGAACTTCTCAAAAATACCAAACTCGTTCGCAACGTGCGGTACGCAGAGTATCAAGTTTTCGGTTCTGATGCCATACTTACCAGCTCGGTACATGGCCGGCTCGTTCGAGGTTACCATGCCGGGTTTGAGCGTTACCGGATTCTCCTGCATACGGATGCTCTGTGGTCCCTCGTGTACGTTTAGGAAGTGTCCAACACCGTGTCCGGTTCCGTGTCCGTAGTTTATGCCATGCTGCATCAGCGGGCCACGTGCCAGGATGTCGAGCTGCGAGCCGCGAGTTCCTGCTGGGAATACCGCCATTGATAGCGCGATGGTTCCCTTTAGCACCAGCGTGTAGTCTTGCTTCTCTTCACGCGTTGGCTGGCTAAAGTGCAGCGTCCGGGTGATGTCGGTCGTTCCGGTTCGGTACTGTCCGCCCGAGTCGATGAGTAGGAATCCGTCCCTTTTTAGCTCCACGTCGCTCTCTGCAGTGGCCGAGTAGTGTACAATGGCGCCATGTGCCTTGTAGCCCACAATGCTCCCGAAGCTTTCGCCAACAAACTCGCTCGATGCCGCACGGAATTCGCACAGCTTTTCGGCAATGCCACATTCGGTAACCCCGCCCTTGTCGATATTCTCGTCGAGCCACATAAAGAAGCGTACCAGCGCAACGCCATCGTGCTCCATGGCACGTCGGAATCCGGCAGCCTCCACCTCATTCTTAATTGCCTTTAGCGATGTTATGGTGCCGTTTGCATCGATGTCGTCCAAAATATTTATGCTACGCCCTTGCAGTATCTTTTTTACCAGTACGTTGGTTTTTCTTGGGTTGATGATCACGTTTTTGGTGATGTCTATCTTTTCCACGTAGCTCTCAAAGCTGCTGTACGGATTCACCTGTACCCCATTTTCCTCAAGCGTTTTGATGTCATCGCTTGTTAGTTTGCTCGGATCAACAAAAAGGATGGCCTTATGGTTGGATACCGCCGCAAAGGCAAGCGTCAGCGGGTTGTAGTCGATGTCGGCACCGCGGATGTTCAGTAGCCAGGCCACCTCGTCGAGTGCCGATACCAGCATGATATCGTCCTTATGAATGCGGGCACATTTAATTAGCTGCTCAATTTTGTTGGCGGTGCTCATTCCTGTAACATCATCCGAAAGGAGGAATGCTTTGCTCTGTGGCATTTCTGGTCTGTCGTTCCATATCGGTTCAATCAGGTCGCCAGCAACCTTAAGCTTGTTGGGGGTAATTGCTTCGGCCATTCGGGCAAATTCGCTTATCGAGAATAGGCGCCCATCGACACCAACAGCCGAACCAGGTTCCATTATATCTTTTAGGTACTCCTCAATGGAGGGTACCCCGGGATTTCCCATCTTCATCAGGTCGATACCCGTTCCGCTGGGCTGCTCTTCGGCTTGAAAAAAGAAGCGGGAGTCGGTCGAAAGTGCTGCCGAGGTGGGTGTCACCACCAACGTACCAGCCGAGCCGTTAAAACCGCTAAGCCACTCGCGGCATTTCCATCGGTCGGCTACGTACTCGCTAAAATGGGGGTCGTTACTCGGAATTATATAGGCTTCTACTTTCTGTTGAACCAGCAAGTTGCGTAGGTCTGTAAGGCGTTGAGGAATATTTTTCATTGGGAGCTTTTAGTTTTCGTTCAGGTACTAAAAGTACAAATATTTGTTATTGTTAGCTAGCTGCCTGTTCATTTGTTTACATATTTTGCCGCAAAACGGTTTTCTAGGAAACCCGCCTTCGTGGAGCCTGCAAAACAGCGTTGAAAGATGTAGCAGTCCACCTTCACTATTTTTTCATTCTGCCATCCGCTGCCTGCCACTCTTTTTCTTTCTAAGGATGTAGCAACCATTTTTTTCAGTGGCTACGAAGCACAGCTAATCCGAAAATGGGTAGCTACAGTTCTAGGCTATTTACCACCGAAATCGTTATAAGGTGTAAGATATTGTTTCTTATTTTAAGTAAAAAGGATGATTTTCTAGAGCGGGTTTTTATATCTTACTGCCCTAATTTAGACAAAACAAAAATTACGCAATACAATGAATAACTTCCAGTTCTACAACCCCGTTAAAATCGAGTTTGGTAAGGGTACAGTTGCCAAGTTGGGTAAGCATATTCCCGCAGGTTCGAAGGTTATGGTTACCTATGGAGGAGGAAGCATCAAGTCAAATGGCGTTTACGATGCCGTTTTTGCTGCCCTCTCAAATTTTAATGTTGTCGAATTTGGTGGAATAGAGCCTAACCCTTCTTACGAAAATCTCATGCAAGCGGTGGTTTTGGCCAAAGCCGAAAAGGTAGATTTTCTACTTGCTGTAGGTGGTGGCTCTGTTATTGATGGAACGAAGTTTATTGCAGCTGCGATTCCTTTCCAAGGCGACCCCTGGGATATTCTCGTAAAGCGTGCTGCCGTTACCTCTGCGGTGCCCATGGGTGCTGTGCTTACCCTTCCTGCTACCGGTTCCGAAATGAACTCAGGAGCGGTCGTTTCCAAGCGTGAAACTCGCGAGAAATTTGCTTTCGGTTCGCCATACACCTTCCCAAAATTTTCGATTCTCGATCCCGAATATACGTTCTCGCTGCCTAAAAACCAGATTGCCAACGGCACTGTCGATGCTTTCATCCATGTTATGGAGCAGTATATGACCTATCCCAATCAGGGACTAGTACAAGATCGTTGGGCCGAAGGGGTTTTGCTGTCCCTCATCGAACTTGGTCCTAAGGCGTTGGCCAATCCAACCGATTACGATGTTCGCGCCAACCTAATGTGGGCGGCAACAATGGCGCTAAACGGTATTATTGGTGTTGGCATGCCTGTCGATTGGGCTACGCACATGATTGGTCACGAGCTTACCGCTCTACACGGTCTTGCACACGGTGTAACGCTGGCAATTGCGTATCCTGCAATGCTAGAGGTGATGTTCGAAGAAAAGAAGGAGAAGCTCGCTCAGTATGCCGAGCGCGTTTGGGGTATTACCGAAGGCTCTGCCGACGAAAAGGCTCGTGCAGCAATTGCAAAAACAGAGGCCTTCTTTAATTCACTAGGTGTCCCTACACATTTAAAGGAGTATGGTATTGGCGACGAGAGTTTCCAAACTATTCATGACCGATTTGTCAATCGCGGATGGAGTAAAATGGGAGAGAAGCAGGCGCTTACTCCCGAACTCGTTCTCGAAGTTTTAAAGAGAAGCTTGTAACCCTTTTTCATATACGAATGGGAGGAGTTAAGCACTCCCATTCGATTCATCTACACAGGTAAAATAAACTTAAGACGGGAATGGATTCGTACATATTTATTAAGTGGTCGGATACCGATTACTCTGTTGGCATTAAAACAATCGACGAGCAGCATAAGGAGCTTATCGTCTTAATAAACCAAATCTATCAAGCGCTTATTGATCGAAATGTGCAGGAGGTATCTGCCGAGGTGCTCGATAAGCTGGAGGGGTATGCTAAGTTCCATTTTGGCTTCGAGGAAAAGATCTTTAAGAAGATTGGCTATGAGTACTCCGAGGAGCATATTCTTAGGCATCATGCCTTCACCGATCAGATAAAGCTGTTCAAGGAGCAAATGGGAAATGGGCAGGATGTCGTTTTTAGTATAACGAACTACTTACGCGATTGGCTTCGCAATCATGTGCAGAAAGAGGATAGAAAGTATGCTGTCGATTTTCAAAAGGCTGGAATTATTTAGTTCTTAATTCACTATTTACGCTGTTTTTTTAGCTGCTATTCTTCCTGTTGTGTGTTGATCGCACTTTACAGGAGGGGTATTCCTTTTCTGTTGCCTGCTTGTTAGGCTAGCGACCCCTTTGCATAATCAGTTAACTCGTACAGTCCTAAATTACTAACCTATTTCTATCTCTACTTATGAATAGTACCAATACAGTTGTTTTTATTAAATGGCAAGATTCTGAATTTTCGCTTGGAATCAAAACGATAGACGACCATCATAGGGTGCTCGTAGATCTTATAAATGAAATGTATCTGGCCTTTATGGAGCGTAAGCACTCCGACATAACCGCTCAGGTACTCGACCGGCTCGAGGAGTATGCTGCATTTCATTTTTCTTACGAGGAGCGGGTCTTTAGCCAAGTTGGATATGCAAGTAGAACCGAGCATATTCATCACCATCGATCCTTTGCCGATAAGATAGGCATCTTTAAAGCGCAATCTTCTGCGGGTCTTGACGCCACCTTTAGCATCATCAACTTTCTCCGCGATTGGCTTAAGACTCACATTCAGGTCGAAGACAAGAAGTATGTAGCCTCTTTTGTTAAGGCCGGTATTTGTTAGTACTTCCACGTTATTTATGGCATACCGTATTTGAATGTACGCATGAGAATAATTTCAGCATAATTAAGATATCAAACATTATCATAGTATGGAACAGACAAAAACTAAGGAATTCATCAAGTGGGGCGATTCAGACTACTCAGTGGGAATTAATATCATCGACCATCATCATAAAGTCCTTCTTGGGCTCATCAACGAG
>CAXYUU010000280.1:0-5017 GCA_964292015.1 uncultured Acetobacteroides sp. | reverse complement strand
TGTATATGGGCATTATTCCAAGGGCATTGTGCGCGGCTAGGGTCGATGCCTGCGAGCTATCCACCCGGGCCAGCTCCTCGACGGCTACGATGAAGCTCATGTAATCGAGCCCTCGCCCCCCGTACTCCTTTGGTATCGATATTCCAAATAGTCCCAACTCGCCCATCCGCTTGGTAAGGTGAACCGAAAACTCCTCGGTACGATCAATCTCCCTTGCCAGCGGACGAACCTCCTTCTCGGCAAACTCGCGCACCTCCCTTTTTACCTGAAGGTGAATCTCATTTAGGTACTCTTTCATTGCTACTCCTATTATATTTCTTAATATTCCTTTACATGAATGGTATCACGACACACGACACAAGAACTGAAAGTCGGCGAAGCCAATCACGAACATACCCCAAATCGCAGTATAGCCTTTCAAATATATCTGGCGTAAGCCTCGTGATACGTGATTCGTGATACGTGATACGTTCATTGTGCGTCGTGATACCATAATATGGCAGTTACAAAACGGACATCCTTCGACGGTTTACACCAGTCTTATCATCGTAGAACCTCCCACCACCTGCTGCGCCACCTGCACAAAAACATCGCCAACAGTAGCATCGGCAGGTGCAAAAATGCTGTTCTCCATCTTCATCGACTCCAACACCAGCAGCAGCGTACCCTTGGCTACCTGCTGCCCTTTAACCACGTTCACCTCCACAATCTTTCCGTTAAGGGGCGATACAATGGCCCGCTCGTAATCCGACAGCTGCTTCTCGGGCTTGTAAACCTCTGGCTGTGCCGCCAAAGAGCGAATACTCCAGTCTACACCTTTATGCGACAATAGCACCTCATCGCCAAGGTGGGCATGGTGGAACAACACCTCAACACCATCGGCAGCAACATGTATGGTGCTACCATCACTCCTCACCTCCACCGGCATCGAAACACCATTAACGGCAATGGAATAGCCCTGTTGCGTTCGGTTAGAGTAGTAGCGTAGCGCCGTTCCATCTACCAAAACGGTGCTGTTATTAAAGAGCAGCCACGCGTTTAGCGGACTTACCTGCCTTTGCGCCGACAGGTAGGCGGCCAGCAGCAGGTGAGGCAGCACCGCAACCTTAAACGCACGAATCGACTCCACCATTTCGGCCAACGAGCGGTCGATAAAGTCGGTATGTATTTTGTTTTCGCGAAACGATTTCGACAGCAGCAGCTGGCGCAGAAACGGAAGGTTGCTGCTTAAGCCCAGTAGCGACGATGCCTCCACCGCCTCCACACTACGGGCAATGGCCTGTTCGCGCGATGGGGCGTGAACCACCATCTTACCAACCAGCGAGTCGAAGTGCGGCGTTACCGTGCAGCCCTGCTCGTAGCCAGCATCAAATCGTATATTTTTGGGGATAGCCAGCTGTAGAATGGTACCCACCGAGGGCATGAATCCATTTTGGGCATCCTCGGCAATTAGCCGAAGCTCTATGGCATGCCCATTTACGGTTATATCGGTCTGCCTGACGGGTAGCGGCTTGCCTTGAGCCACCAGTAGCTGTAGCTCCACCATATCGAGTCCGGTAATGGCCTCCGATACGGGATGCTCCACCTGAAGGCGGGTATTCATCTCCAAAAAGAGGAGCTTACCCTTACTATCGAGCAGAAACTCTACCGTACCGGCATTCTGATAGCCACACTCCTGGGCCATGCGCACCGCCATATCGGACGCCTGCTTACGCTGCTCGGGAGTAAGGCTGGGCGATGGAGCCTCCTCCACCACCTTTTGAAATCGGCGCTGAAGGGTACACTCCCTGTCGTGGAGGTGCAGCACGTTACCCAAACTGTCGCCCACAAGCTGTACCTCGATATGGCGAGGCAAAAGAACCAGCTGCTCCGCAAACACGATGTCGGAGCCAAAATAGCGAAGCGCCTCGCGCGATGCCGAACCAAGCATCTGCTCCAGCTCTACAAAGTTGCTGGCCACCTTCATTCCCTTGCCACCACCACCGTGGGCGGGCTTTACCAGCAAGGGGAAATCGTCGGGTTGAACCTGTTGTAGTATCTCATTCGGATGCCCCTGATAGCCGTGTACCACCGGTATTCCTAACGACTGGGCATACTGCCGCGAAGCGGTTTTATCGCCCATAAGGGCAATCACCTCGGGCGATGGGCCCACAAACGTGATGCCGCTCTGGCCACAAAGCTGGGCAAAGGCGGCATTCTCCGAAAGGAAACCGTAGCCCGGATGGATCCGATCGGCACCTACCGACTGGGCGGTGGCCACTATTCGATGTGCGTTGTGGTAGGTCTCGGTAGGGCTGCCCTCGCCTAGGCAAACGGCCTCGTCGGCAAGGCGCACAAAGGGTAGGCCACCATCCTCGCTATGGTAGATGGCCACCGTCTGTATTCCCATCCGCCTGGCGGTTGCGGCAATACGTGTAGCGATTTCGCCACGATTTGCAATTAGCAGCTTTTTCATTACCACCCTTTACCTTTTGTTTCGGTGTTGAACCAGCTGGGTTTGCGCTTTTCGAGAAAGGCAGCCAGCCCCTCCTGTCCGTCAATCGACGAACGGGCATCGGCAATAAACGACGAGGTTATCTCGGCGATATCGCTATCTGCCGGACTAATGGTGGCCACCAGCCTCTTGACACTTCGCATGGCCGAAGGCGAGTTCTGTCGGAGCGTATCGAGCAGCTTGGCCAACTCGGCATCTAAATCGTCGACCTGCACCACCTGCGACACCAAGCCTATGCGGTGCGCCTCGTTGGCATCGAGCTGGCGACCCGAGATAAAGAGCTCCGTAGCCCTGCCCCGTCCTATCTTCCCCAAAACGTAGGGCGATATGGTTGCCGGAACCAAGCCCAGCTTTACCTCGCTAAACGAGAAGAGCGTGCTGCTGGCGGCAAGGCAGAAGTCAGATGTGGCAACAATACCGTTTGCCCCACCCATCGATGCGCCCTGTACCACCGCTATGGTGATGCTCGTTGAGCGGGCAATGGTATCGAAAAGGGTGGCCAGCCGTCGGGCATCCTTTAGGTTATCGTCGTACCCCATTCGGGCAATCTTACGCATGTAATCGATATCGGCACCAGCCGAAAATACGCTACCCGCCCCCCTGAAAACAACAAAGAGGCTATCGGACGCTGCTTGTACTGCCGCGGTTATCTCCCGAATCATCTTCGAGTTAAAGGCATTCCGCACATCGGGGCGGTTAAAGGTGATGGTGGTGGTATCGCCATCGGTGGCTACCTGTATAAAGGTGTATTTTGAGTCTTCCATGGAATTGAGTTAGAAATGAGATTTTAGATATGAGATGTTAGACATGAGATGTTAAAAACTAGACGGAAAGACATATGCAAAGGGAAAAGTAATCTTATGTCTAACGTCTAAAATCTCATCTCTAATGTCTCCTCCCCACTTACATCCTAAATATCCCAAACTTCGTTGGCTCGAAGGGCTTGTTGTACGCCATTTCGAGACCGATGCTCAGCACATTTCGGGTATCGGTTGGACTGATAATGCCATCGTCCCACAGGCGCGAGGTGCTGTATAGCGGCGAGCCTTCGCGCTCGAACTTTTCGAGGATTTCGGATTTAATGTCGGCAGCCTCCTTTGGGGTTAGCGTCTTTCCCTTAGCCTTTAGCTGCTGCTCCTTAACGGTAAGCAGCACGTTGGCGGCCTGCTCGCCACCCATCACCGAAATACGGGCGTTGGGCCAGGTAAAAAGCAGGTTGGGCTCGTAGGCACGACCCGCCATGGCGTAGTTTCCCGCGCCATGCGACCCGCCAACAATAATGGTGAACTTGGGCACCCCTGCCGTTGCCACCGCGTTGATAAGCTTGGCGCCATCGCGGGCAATGCCGGCATGTTCGTACTGCTTGCCCACTATAAAGCCGGTAATATTTTGTAGAAAGATGAGCGGGATGCTACGCGAGGCGCACAGCTCGATGAAGTGGGTTCCCTTAAGCGCACTCTCGGAAAAGAACACCCCGTAGTTGGCCAGTATCCCCACCTGATAGCCGTTTATCCGGGCAAACCCGGTAACCAGCGTCTTGCCGTACTCCTCCTTAAACTCCTGAAATAGGCTGCCGTCCACAATTCGGGCAATGAGCTCGCGCGGATCCACCAGCTTACGCAGGTCGATGGGCGCAAGAGCTAGCAGCTCGTGAGGGTTGTAGAAGGGTTCTACCAATTCGGCTCGATCTACAGGCTGTCCCACAACCGGGGCAAACGTTTCGACGATATTCCGACAGATGGCAAGGGCATGATGATCGTCTTCGGCAATATGGTCGGCCACCCCCGAAATGGAGGTATGCACCACCGCACCGCCAAGCTCCTAGGGTGCTACCTCCTCGCCAGTTCCCGCCTTAACCACCGGCGGACCTCCCACAAATATGGTTCCCTGGTTGCGAACGATAATCACCTCGTCGCTCATGGCCGGAACGTAGGCGCCACCGGCCGTACACGAGCCCATCACCACGCTAATCTGCGGAATACCCTGTGCCGACATCCGTGCCTGGTTAAAGAAAAATCGACCAAAGTGCTCCTTATCTGCAAAAACGGTATCCTGCTCGGGAAGGAAAATCCCCCCGCTATCAACCAGGTAAATGCAGGGAAGGTGGTTCTGCATGGCCACCTCGTGTGCACGTAGGTGCTTTTTGATGGTCTCCTTAATGTAAGTCCCCCCTTTAACGGTGGCATCGTTGGCCACCACCATCACCAGCCTACGGTGTACATATCCTACACCAGTAATAATGCCTGCCGATGGAAACTGGTTGTCGTACTGCCCATACGATGCCAACGGCGAAAGCTCCAAAAAGGGAGAATCGCGATCGAGCAGAATGGAGATACGCTCGCGAGCAGTTAGCTTACCGCGCTCGCGGTGACGGATAACCTGCGGATCGTCCTCACGCGCCACTACCGACTGCAACACCTGCGAGTAGCTCGTCAGTATATCGCCGTAGGAGCGTGCATGCGCGGTAGCCTCGTTACCTGCCACGTCTATTTTGGGTTGAAGCCTATACAAAACGGTGTTTTT
>CAXYUU010000279.1:0-5017 GCA_964292015.1 uncultured Acetobacteroides sp. | reverse complement strand
AATATTAACATTGTAAACAACCTCCTGCCCATTAGCCATGATGTGCAGCTCGTAATCACCAGACATACTCACATCGGTAGGAATGGTCATCGAAGTTTCATCTTCGGATGTTGGGACTGGTCGGTAGTAGGTAGAATTGTCACCTTGTTTAATAACTAGCCATACCTTATTCTTCTCCTTCAAAAAGTTCAACCCGGTAATTACCAACGGCTGTCCTGCTGTTATCTCTACAGCACTAATGGTATTGATGATTGGCTTTGGCAAGGTATTCTCGACAATAGTCACCCCTAGCTCGTTAGAGTAACCTTCATTAAACTTTACCCTAACCTTAAACACGCCAGGAGAAATTCTAAAACGACTGTCAATTTCATTAGGAATCAAAGCGGTTATTTCGGTACCGTCGCCGTTTACCGTACCTACAACTAATTTGCTGCCAATTTCAACTACCAGGCTAGAATTCGGTGTCATGCCAAAACCCTTAATGGTAATTTGATCAATACCTGGTACTAAGAAATCTTTTACAATTCGTGTAATGGTGATTTTATCCGATACCGAAACGTTAATGCTACCATTGTAGAGAACCTCAAGGTTGTTAGAGGTAACCACCAGCTGGTACGTACCAGCAGCAAGAGTAGTAGGTATCGAAACAGCTAAATCGGTAGTAGTTAAGGAAACGATGTTAAGCGGAGTAGTGGTAGCTCCCTTGAGGCTAACCGAGGTTTTACCGGGAAAAAAGCTACCCTTTATAGTAAACTCCTGCCCAACAAACAGATCACCACTCGAAATCGACGTAATAAAAGGAACAAACGCTTGAACCTCAACCGATACGGTATATACCACATCTTCACCATCTTCAGAAGTTATCCGGTAGGTAACATCCTTAGTAAAATCCTGAGCTATGCTACTAAGAGGCAAAGCTGAAGCCATGCTCGAAATGGTAATGGAGGGCACCATGCTGGTGATGTCGGTTCCAAAAGGAACAACCAGCTTAATGGTCTTAGCCTCCTGGTCGATAACCCCACTTACCGCAGGGGAAAGCTTGCTCAGCTTAAAATCAAGAATTTTAGCCTCCTTGTTTTTTCCCACATTAACAGTAACAAGATAGGACTCCTTGCTTTCGTCGTCGGCAGTAACGGTGTAGGTAACCGGCTTGGAAAAGTCTTGCTTTACACCTGTAGCAGGGGTAACCGTGGTATTCTCCGAGGTAACGATGGAAGGAACCAGCTCGGTAGTATTGGTACCAAAAGGAACCGTAAGTGAAATGGTCTTATGGGCTTCATCAACAACCCCAACCACCTCGGGAGCTAGCGCGGCGAACTTAAAAGCAAGAATTTTCTTCTCCTTGCTTTTGGCCACGTCAACCGTAACGGTATAGGCATGCTTAGTTCCATTTTGCGAAACCACCGTATAGGTTACCGGAGCCGAAAAATCATTCGCAATGCCGGTAAGAGGGGTGATCGCTGCATCTTTCGATATGGCAATGGTAGGTACCAATGCCTTTACGTCTGAACCAAAAGGAAGCGTTGCGGTAATGGTGCTATGCTCCTGATCGATAGTAGCAACAACAGCAGGGTTAAATGCGGCAAGCTTAAACTCGACAATTTGATTTTCCGAACTCTTTTCAAGCTCAACGGTAACCACATAGGGTTGCGCGGTTCCATTTTCGGCAGCTACGCTATAGGTAACGGGCTTGGTAAAGTCCTGCTTAATTCCGGTTGCAGGAGAAACCGTTGCCATTTTAGACTGGGTAAGGGTTGGCACCAGCTCCTTAACATTGGTATTAATCGGAACAACAAGCAGAATGGTTTTATCCTTCTCATTAATGGTTCCCTCCACTTCGGGCTTTAACCCCGAAAGCTTAAAGGAGAGCAGCTTATTCTCATCGCTTTTTAGCACGGTGATGGTAACCACATAGGCTTGCTTGGTACCATCTTCTGCCGTAACCGTGTAGGTAACCGGCTTGGTAAAGTCCTGCTCAAGGGTATTGGCAGGCACGACGGTTGCACTAGGAGAAATGGCTATAACCGGAGTTAGCTTGGTAACATCGGTACCAGAAGGTACCTCGAAAGCTATCTTTTTTGTCACTTCATCGATCACCCCTGTAGACTTTGCACCAAAAGTGCCAATCACAAAGCTGGTAAGCTGCTTTTCGGAGCTCAGGTAAACCTCCTTGGAGCAGGAAGCGCTGACGACAAGCACAATGGCTAAGAGCCTCAGCGTTAATTTTTTCATCATAAATTTGAAATAAGTAAAAAAAGACCAATGAAGAATTGGCAAAAGAACAGGATGTATGGATATTATAAAGCGCAAAGATACCCATACTTACCTGCATTGAAAGAATAAACCTGCTTATGATCGTACAGGGCCATATGATTACCGCTACCCCTTCTGAAAATGATAGGGTTACCAGGTATAGGGCATTGACACCGTAAAGCTCACTCGAAGCATCGAATACGGTATAACCACCCGGATGGTAAAGCACATCAAGAAAAGGATTAACTTTTGATATGCTAACTGCACCAGTAGGGATACCAGCGTATGTTGCCTTAAGAACGTCATCAACACCATACAACCAGGTAATGCTAAGCTTAAATCAGATTTTCATTACTCCTACCACAGCGGAAACATCAACCTCGCTCCAATTCTGTGCTCCAACGTAAATCTGCAATCCCTTATATCCGGATATCCCCTTCACACCCTTAAAGATGCTAGCTAACAATAACGAAACGGAGTAGGCATCCATCACGCCAAGGATCTGCATATCTTTACCCCCTTCGAGATAAGGACGCACCAAAAGGTGAGTACTGCTGATTATCCCATCAACTTCCGGAAATCAAGCGTCACCCTCACAACACCATCGATGGTAAAGGAAATCACACTAATCGGCTTACCTATATTGGGGAAAGAGACAGGATTTTACAGAATAATTCCCTCATTCAAATAGGCAAAGTACTTGGACTAATTAATCAGCCCACCAACACACCTATACTTGAAGGTTATCCCCCCCTCCGTCTCGTTCATGTCCGAAATATCCACAAGCAGATTTCCTGATATTAGGATACTCTTGCTAAAATTATCTAAAACGTGATTATATCAAACTTACAACTACCCCCCCTCAATGGTAGGAGTATAGAAAAGGGTGCCCCATCGCTGAAGCACCCTCTTAGTCTAAACATCTAACAAAAAATCCTATTCGAGCTTGTAAAGAGTAATACGATCCAAGCTATTTTTTCGTGATACAAGGGTAATCAAATGTAACGTTTGAGACCCATATGCTTCGGGGGCGTCATCTAATACGGTAAACCCATCTTTGTCTATGATTTTCAGAAGAAAAGGGGCAACCTTTGAGACAAGAGCCATCTCAGCCTTATTTGCTCCAAGAAAAGAAGCCCTAAGACTCCCATCGGGTCCTACCGTCCATTCGAGGTAGTAGGCGTACCATTTACCTTTAGTCGCTCCATTTACAGTAACATTACAGTATACTGCAAAAATGTTTAAGTCGCTCGAAAAGTAAATCTGCACCCCTTTATATCCCGGAAAATCAGCCTTGGTTATCAATGCGAAGGCACTCTTTAGAGATGGCGATACGTTATACACGGTCATAAAGCTATAGGAATAAAAATCCTGAACACCATTTAGGTAAGGTACCTTAGGGGCATGTGATGCCGAGATGGTTCCTGGAATTGCCGCACTACCTATTGCAATTGAAAGTGCACCAGCCCCGTTATCGGCAATAGGAATATTCTTAATAGGCTTGTCCGATTCGGGAAGAGTAACCGGATAAATCAGCTCGATACCATTGTCCTTAAAAACAAATCCGCTGGTTTTCGAAACGATTTTCCCGGCATCCTCATACTTAAAGGTTATTGTCCTGTCCAAGCTGTTATACTGAATATCTACTACAGAGGTGCCATACGCTAGCGTATTAAAATAAGGAGCATTAGGCTTCGAAAAGTAGGCATTAACCTCTTCCTGTGTTTTAGAACGAGCGTTAAAGTTGGCATCTTCGGCCGTAGCTTTTACCAATTTCAGAATGCTTTTATCGAAATGTCCCTTCAGAATAATCACATCCTTATCGACACTCACGACTTCGAACTGAAAATCGCCCTTATACCCCTTACCTGTTACGCCGTTTGCTGGATCGGCCAGCTGGTGGAGATAGGTATAGGAATCAAAAATTAAGACTGGCTTTTGAAAAGCACCTACCTTATAGTGTGATTCAAAAGGCGCCTGATCAGGGGTGGTGTTCATATCGGAAAGCATCGAAACAACTCCGTCTTCCTTAAAGTTGATCACAAAATCCCATCCACCATATTGTGAAGAATCGGGATAATACTCGGCTTTCCAACCATTCTTTGCCCCAATCAGCAGGTCGGAGTACTCCTTAAGCTTCGCATTTAAGCGAACATCGGGACTTTTATCAAACACTGGATCACTTTCTTTCTGACATGAAGAAAGAATGGACACAATGGCAAACAATATTATAAATACTTTTTTCATACAAAACTGTTTTTATTCGATGAGCAATCGGCACTACGACTACCATGCCGACAGGAGTCATCGGGTGTCGTGTTACAAACCATAGTTACTACTTACACCTGTAACAGGTGGTACTGCGTTCAACGCTGTCATGGCATCTACAATTCGCTGCTGTAGCTGGTAGATGTCGATATTATACTTTGTCTTGTAGTAGTTTACCACTATTACCTCCTTCTGCTTAATAAAAGCCTTCCCTTGGGGCGAAACAGATGGGCCGTACACAAACGCATTAAACTCGGCTCTACTCATGGTGAGCATGGCGGCAATAATCTCCACAAAATCTTCATCGGCCGAAGAACGAGCATAGCTAGTGATATAACCTGCGTTGCGCGAATCGGCATCGGTGTAGTTTTTCCAGGTGGTGGTATAGCTAGGAGTGATCTTTTTAAACTCTAACGGATACATTTTAGTTTGATGGAGAATATGCCCAAACTCATGCTGCATGGTATGCTGCATCCTTGTCACCTGTTCCTTATTA
>CAXYUU010000278.1:0-5073 GCA_964292015.1 uncultured Acetobacteroides sp. | reverse complement strand
AAACAGATGTTTTTTCGCATAAAAGTTGTTCTTTGAGTCGTAACAGAATTTAAAAATTTTCGGGGTGTAGCGTAGCCCGGTTCATCGCGCCTGCTTTGGGAGCAGGAGGTCGCAGGTTCGAATCCTGCCACCCCGACCAAAGGCCATCGAAATTTTCGGTGGCCTTTTTGTTTTTACCTAATTGGTGTAATAAAAATAGCGTCTAGGAACTTCCTAGACGCTATTTTTATTTGTCCTTCTTTATTTCAATGAGTATTTGGTCGCCAAGCACGCTGTCGCCTATCCGGGCGTTTATAGCGGTGATGGTTCCTCCCTCTTCGGCTTGCAGCAGGTTCTGCATCTTCATCGCTTCAAGCACTACTAGCGACTCTCCCTTTTCGACTTTGGCCCCTTTGACGGCAAGCACGTCGACTATTTTTCCCGGCATGGGCGATTTAAGCACGTAAACGCTGCTGCTTTCCCTATTTCCTCCGTGCTGGCTCTTTCGCTTTACGGTTTCCTCCTTTCCTATAAGAAAGGTGTAGGTATTTCCGTTGAGGAGTACGGTGCACCTATTCTGCTTTAGCTGCTGTACCTCGCCGCGGAACATCGTTTTGTCGATATCGGCGATGTAGATGTTGTTTCCTGCGGGCTCGATGTGGAGCTTTTTGCCTATTACCTTGTAGCTCTTCACCTCGAAGGTGTACTCCTGATATCCGGCAACGATATATTTTTCCTTCTTGCTCTTTTTCATTTAGCGGCGATTGGTTAGTTGAATTTGTTGAGCATACGCGATATCCAAGGCGAAGCATTGGTGCTGCTTACCTCGTCTTCCTCTATCTTACGAATCTCATCGAGGTAGGCCTGTAGCGCAATGGTGGCAGCTGCCATCTCCTCGTTTTTTTCCTGATGAAACGTTTTCTCCAGCTTATCCTGTACAAACGAGGTGTTTATCTTTCCGCTAATGAAGTCGGGATGGTGCAGGGTGGCCTTGAAGAAGGGGATGGTGGTCTTTATCCCTTTAACATCCGATGCCTGAAGTATTCGAATGGAATTTGCGATTACCTCGCTTCGGTCTTTTCCGGTAATGATGAGCTTGGCAATTAACGAATCGTACATGGTTGGTATTACCGAACCGGGTACAAATCCGGTGTCTACCCGTAGGTCTGGATCGTTGGGGAACCTCATTTCGTCGATAATGCCAAAGTTAGGGGCAAAGCCGGCCTGTACGTCTTCGGCATTTATGCGGAATTCCATTGCCCAGCCGTTTATTTTTAGATCGCTTTGCCTGATTTGTAGCTTTTCGCCAGCAGCGGTGAGGATTTGCTGCTCTATGAGGTCTACTCCGGTTATGGCCTCCGTAACAGGATGCTCAACCTGCACCCGGGTGTTCATCTCTAAAAAGTAGAAGTTGTTTTGGCTGTCGAGCAGAAACTCGACGGTGCCCAAGGTGGAGTAGCCAACGTGCTTGCACAGCTTAATGGCCAGCATGCCCATTTGGTTGCGCAGCTTTTCGGATAGAACTGACGATGGAGCCTCTTCGAGCAGCTTTTGGTGCTTACGCTGAATGGAGCATTCGCGTTCGAAAAGGTGTACCGCATTGCCAAACTTGTCGGCGAGTACCTGAATTTCGATGTGGCGGGGATGTTCGATGTACTTTTCGATGAGCATGGCCCCGTTGTTAAAGGAGCTTACCGCTTCGTTCACCGCCAGCTTGTAGGCCGTGTCGAGCTCTTTTTCCTTGCGAACCACCCGCATACCCTTTCCGCCACCACCTGCCAGCGCCTTAAGCATAATTGGGTAGCCAACTTCTACGGCTTGGCGTTTTGCCTCTTGAAAGGTGAGGATTGCCCCCTTGCTTCCCTTTATTAGTGGGATGTTGATGGTTGAGGCAAGCTCCTTAGCCACATTCTTATTTCCCATGGCATGAATCGATTCGTGCGATGGGCCAATAAAGAGTATGCCCTCATCCTCGCAGCGCTTGGCCAGCTCCGGGTTTTCGGAAAGGAAGCCGTAGCCCGGATGGATGGCGTCTATCTTAAACTCTTTGGCGTAGTCAATTAGCTTGTCGATATTCAAGAATACTGGGCCGGTAAGGTTTTCCTCGTGTACGGTGATAACCTCGTCGGCAAATTTGAGGTAGTAGGCGTTGGCCTCTTGCGGTGTTTGTAGGGCAACCGATTTGATGCCCATCTTTTTTGCCGTCCTCATTATTCGGATGGCTATTTCGCCTCGGTTGGCAATAAGTATCGATTTTGGGAGCATTGTTTAGTAGGGTTAAAGTGGAATGTTGCCGTGCTTACGGGGCGACTTGTCGGTGTACTTGTTCTTTAGCAGGTCGAATGCCGAGATCAACTTTTCGCGGGTTACCGCCGGATCTATAACCTCGTCGATGTAGCCAAGCTCGTCGGCGATGTAGGGATTGGCCACCTCTTCTTTATACTGGTTGATGAGCTGCTGCTTTAGCAGAACAGGGTTTTCCGACTTCTCGATTTCGCGACGGTAGAGTATTTTAACCGCACTTTCGGGCCCCATAACGGCCACCTCGGCGGTTGGCCAGGCAAAGTTAAAGTCGCCGCCAATGTTGATGCTGTTCATTACAATGTATGCGCCTCCGTACGCCTTGCGGATGATAACGGTAACCTTAGGAACCGATGCCTCGCCAAAAGCGTAGAGCAGCTTTGCCCCGTGGCGGATTAGCCCCAAGTGCTCCTGCTCCGAACCGGGGAGAAATCCCGGTACATCTTCGAGAACCAGCAGCGGGATGTTGAACGCATCGCAGAAGCGTACAAAGCGCGATGCCTTCATCGACGAGTTTACGTCGAGCACACCGGCCAGCACCTTGGGCTGGTTGGCAACAATGCCAACAACCTGCCCGTTGAGCCGACCAAAGGCGGTGATGATATTTTGGGCGTAGAGCTCCGACACCTCAAAAAGGCTATTCTGGTCGATGATGTTTTCCACAATTTCGAGCATGTCGTAGGGTCTAATCGACTCGTCGGGGATGATGAGGCTCAGCTTTTCGGGCTTGTCGGGTGCCACCACTATCGACTTGTCGGCAGGCGGCAGCTCGATGTTGTTCGAAGGCAGGTAGCGTAGCAGCTTTCGAACGCCCAGTAGGGTGTGCTCCTCGTCGTCGTATACGAATTGGGCTACCCCGCTTTTGGTGGCGTGCACATCGGCTCCGCCGAGCTGCTCGAACGAGATGTCCTCGTTAAGCACCTCCTTTACCACCTCGGGTCCGGTGACGAACATCTGTGCGGTATGGCGGGTCATAAATATAAAGTCGGTGAGGGCGGGGGAGTAAACGGCACCTCCGGCGGCAGGCCCTAGTATTACGGATATCTGGGGAATAATGCCCGACGATTTGATGTTGTTGAGGAATATACCCGCGTAACCTGCCAGGCTGGCAATGCCTTCCTGTATACGTGCTCCTCCCGAGTCGATTAGCCCAATTATGGGATGGCCCATTTTCCGTGCCATCTCCTGTACCTTGATAACCTTTTGGGCATGGGTGGCGCCAAGCGATCCGCCCATAAAGCTGAAGTCTTGAGCGTAGGCAAATACCCTGCGACCGCTAATTTTTCCATGTCCGCAGATGAGCCCATCGCCAAAATGGCCCTTTTTCTTCTCCGTTTTGGCCGGACGGGCAAAGGCATCGAGCTCCTCGAATGTGCCTTTGTCGAAAAGTATGTCGAGACGTTCTTTTGCGGTTAGCTTACCCTTGGCGTGCTGCTTTTTGTAGTACTGATCGTCGTACTGTGCTGCTAGCTCCTGGTTGCGCCTGTCGAATTTTTGAAATGGAGGACGGTTGTCTTGCATGATTCCCAATGTTGTTTAGTCTGTTTGCTCAACCTCTCTAAACAGTATTTGCGGAGGAATGTTGACTTTTGGGATGCCGCACCTCCATCCTAATGGTGTAGCGGTGCCGATGCTGCCGGTTGGCTACCGGCTTATAAGCAGGGTGTTGACCTGCTGTGAGGAGGGTGCGAAGATCATATTTTGGGACGCACGATTAGGCGTTAGAGCGTATCGGTTGTGCGTTTTGGCTGGTGTTGGGCTTAGTGGGAAGGGGGAATCTCGTTTTTCGGGAAGGGTGGAGTGGGCATGTCGCCATACGAGAGCGGTAGCGGTAGCATCGTTTCTAACCTTGGGGTTGGCTATGGGTAAAGGCGTGGCCGCTTACACCGGGTAGGTGCAGCAGCTGGGATGTTGGTTTGACAGGGTAGGAGGCTACGCGTTGAGATCCATTTTGGGAAGCGACAGCTTTTGCTTAACGGAGATAACCCGTATGCCAATAATGATAAGAATGGTGGCTACTTGGTTTATTTCGGGTTGAACGCCAAAGCGCTTGAGTACGATGTACACAACGGCACCGGCAAAGCAGGCGGTAGCATATATCTCTTTTCTGAATACTTGGGGTACCTGGTTGGTGAGGGTGTCGCGGATAACGCCGCCGGCAACTGCGGTGAGTATGCCCATGATAATGGCAACGGGCGTGCTGATGCCGTTGGCAAGAGCCTTTTCGACCCCGATTATGGTAAACACGCCGATACCGATGGTGTCGAATACGAAGATGGTGCGGCGGAATTGGAAAATTTGCTCCTTAAGAATGAAGGTAATGAGCACGGCAAGAACAATGACGTACAGGTAGCTGGTGGATGATGTCCAGCTAACCGGACTGATGCCAATCATCATATCGCGAAGGGTTCCTCCTCCAATGGCGGTTACAAATCCGATGAAGGCGGCGCCAAAAAGATCGAGGCGTTTTTCACCGGCTACAATGGTGCCGCTTATGGCAAATACGAAGGTTCCAATTAAATCGAGCGTGCTAAAAAAGTTCATATTCTGCTACTTGAGCCGCAAAGATAGGATCATTTAGCAATTATTCCGGACATGGGCATACGGCCAATTTGTAGTAACGTGCTGTACTTTATAGGGGTGTGCCGATGTGACCATTTTTGCATTTACTGTTATTTAGCGATCTAAACATAGATTAACCTTCATCTACGACCTCTTCTCGGTGAGGTATTTCCAGAATCGTTTGGGCATAAAGTTCTGCTGCAGCTTCATGTTTTTGCGCTCCTTGATGGC
>CAXYUU010000277.1:0-5098 GCA_964292015.1 uncultured Acetobacteroides sp. | reverse complement strand
AGTTACCCGAGGAAAAGCCTGATTGTCCACCTCAAATGCTTTAGTCAGAACCCCGAACGGCCTTCAATAGGAATAGCCCCGAGTGAAACCCGGGGGAAACAGGCAAGCTTCATTAAAAAAACCGTATCACACGATCCCCACCCTGCACACCCCAACTAGGCCCATAGTGTAGAACCAACTCTACAGCTAAAAGTAAACCGCCCCAATCACCAAATCACTTATCCGCTGACCAGCAACCGATAACCCACCGCCGTCGCCCCACGCCTACCCTTTGGCACGGTATTGGCAACATTCCTTTGCAGACAAGGCTTAGAGTCGTTTTGTTCTTACAAAACAATTTTATAAAAAAGAGAAGAAAGGTTCAAGAAAGGGGCTGCCGTGAGGCAATCCCTTTTTTACTGTATATTATGTAAGGCTTGCCATACCGTTTTAGTTACCAAGGGATAGGGTAACATAAAAAAATACCTTAACTTCGTACATATTTTTGAATTTTGAAGATGCCCAAAATACTTATTGTTGATGACGATGCGTCGTTTTGCCTGATGCTTAAGTCGTTTTTTAGCAAAAACGGAATGGATGCTGTGGTAGCCTTTAGCCTCAACGATGGCTTAAAAGCTGCAAAAGACACTGCCTACGACATTATTCTAACCGATTACCGCCTGCCCGATGGCAACGGAATCGACCTTCTAAACACCATCAAGCGCCATTCGCCCGACACCGTCGTTATTTTAATGACGGGATACGCCGATATTAAAATTGCCGTAAACGCCATTAAGCTGGGTGCCTACGAGTACGTGGCCAAACCCATCAACCCCGACGAAATTCTCCACATCATAAAAAGTGGAATCGAAAGCAGCCGCAAATCCGACGAAAAATCGGTAAAAAGCAAAGGCCCCGAGTACATCGAAGGCAAGTGCGATTCGGCCAAAAAGGTTCAGGACTACATCAACCTGGTGGGACCTACCGAAATGTCAGTGCTCATACTGGGCGAAAGCGGAACCGGCAAGGAGTATGCCGCCCGTAGGATACACCAGTTCAGCAAGCGTAAAAACGCCAAGTTTGTGGCCGTCGACTGCGGCGCGCTACCCAAAGATATTGCCGGAAGCGAGCTTTTCGGACACGTAAAGGGATCGTTCACCGGAGCCATCAACGATAAGATTGGCCATTTCGAGGATGCCAATGGAGGAACCATCTTCCTCGACGAAATCGGCAACCTGTCGTACGACGTACAGGTAAACCTGCTACGGGCCATACAGGAGCGAAAGATTCGCCGTATAGGATCCACCCAGGAAACCTCTATCGACGTTCGCATCATTTCGGCCACCAACGAGGATCTGAAAAATGCGCTCAAGAACGGCGAGTTTAGGGAGGATTTATACCACCGCCTCAACGAGTTTAGCATAAGCCTGCCGCCCCTGCGCGAGCGGAAGGAAGATCTCATCGACTTTGCCAGCTACTTTAAGGATAAGGCAAGCCTCGAATTCTCGAAGCAGAATATCTCGTTCGACCAAAACGTCATCGACGTATTTATGCGCTACGAGTGGCCGGGTAACATCCGCGAAATGAAGAATGTTGTTCGCCGGGCGGTGCTGCTGGCAACCAACAACGTGGTGTCTACCGATTCGCTTCCCGACGAGATGCTCGAATCGTCGCTCACCCAGTCCTCGTTCACCATACCCGCTGGCGAAAACGTCGACCTAAAAAGCATCAAGGAAAAATCGGAGCAGGAGCTTATCATCAGCACCATTGTAAAGGCAAAGTACAACAAGTCGCTAGCGGCAAAGCTGCTGGGCATCGACCGAAAGACGCTATACAACAAGCTCAAGCAGTACGGAATTGACATTTAAGCAAAGTACACCGATTATACAGGTAGAGATGATTGACTCTGAACAAATCAATTTCTACGTAAAGAGAAAACAAGAATGGCGCCCAATCGGCGCCATTCTTGTTTTCTCTAGATTTGAACGGTAGAATATAAGAGACGTGAGACTCCACCCCTAATGCTCGGAACTCCCTACTCCCTGTTTCCTCCTCCCTAAACTTCCTCCTTCAGGTAACCCTTCACCTCAATCCAAAGCTTTTGAAGCTCGTTAATTTCTTTTTGCACCTCGGAAAGTAGCCTGCCTTGGCGGCACTTCTCTATTTCGCGCAGGTACTCTACCCCCTTTGTAATATCAAACTGTCGAAATCCGGTAAGCAGCTTATGCGCCTTATCGGCAATCGCCAGCTCGTTACCTATCCTATTATTGTGTACAATAAAATCAATCGAATCGTCGGCCGATAAAATAAAGGCATCGACAATCTGCTTGAGTTCCCCCCTGTCGTCACCTATAAAGGCCGTAACCTTCGATAGATCGCACATTGGCGCCCTACCTACCATACCGTTTACTCTTGGAACTTGCATAATATTCGAAATTGCTGTTAAAAGTTCTTCCTCCGTAAAGGGCTTTTGCAGAATACCATTTGCACCAATGCGCCACATCTCCTCGGTCATCGAACGACTCATGTCGGCCGATAGGAAAAGCACCTTCGCCAACGAATTGTTTACCTTAATGGCCTTCACCACCTCGATACCGCTCATACCGGGCATATGCAAATCGGTAATCACAAGCCCATAAATCCCCCTTCTACACATTTCTACACCTTCGGCTCCATTCTCGGCAACATCAAAATTGATCCCATTTGCCTTAAGAATTTTACCTACAAGAAGCCGCACAAAGCTGTCGTCATCGACAAATAGCACTTTTGATGGTTTTATCGGCTGTAAAGTAGGATGCTCATGCAGGTCAACCTCGTTGCTAAAAACAGTCTCCAGCGGAAATGCCACCGTAAACGTACTTCCAACTCCCTCTTCCGACGTTAACGACAAGTTACCCCCCATTAGCATCACCAGCTTTCGGCTAATGCTTAAGCCCAAACCGGTACCTCCAAACTTACGGGCAACCGATCCATCAGCTTGGGTAAACTCCTCAAAAATCTTATCCTGAGCCGACGACGGAATACCAATACCCGTATCCACCACGTCAATTCGAAGCATGTCATTTTGTTGATAGGCATTCACAACAACCTCACCCCTTTCAGTAAACTTCATCGCATTGCTCACCAAGTTTAGCATCACCTGCTTTAGCCTCAACCTATCCAGCTTCACCGCTAGAGGTAGCTCACCAAAGTTAAGCACCAGCCCAACCCCCTTCTCCTTGGCCTTAATGCCCATCTCGGCAATAATCTCGTTTAAAAACGACTCCAACGAAAACGAGGTAGCATCCAGCTCGATGTTATTCGACTCCACCTTCGAGTAGTCGAGAATTTCGTTTACAATGGCATGCAAATGCTTTGCCGACGAGTTGATTGCCATCACCTCCTCCTCCGAATAAGATTTTTCGCGTAGTAAGAAATCGGAAAAGCCCATGATAGCAGATAAAGGGGTACGAATTTCATGACTCATATTGGCAAGAAATCGCTCCTTCACCTTCAGCAGCTCCTGAATTTTTTCGTTCGAATCCTCCAGCTGCCTATGCATCCGATTGCTCAACCGAATATCCCTATACACAAGAACTAGAAAAATAACAACAACAAAGAATGCCGAAATACCTAGCAAAATAAGCTTTTCCATGTAGTTACTGGTCAAATCTTCAAACTTGGCAAGCTGCTGCTTGTTAATCTGAATCTCCTGTTTGCTCATCCGCGTAATATGGTAGAGCATTCTATCGGTAAGTAGCTTATCCCGTTTAAGCAGCAGTACCTCCTGCTGTTTAAATAGGTTTTCATTAATGTTATCGCGCTTCTGCAGCGATGCCAGCTTCGACTTTAGCTGTACAATGCTATTATCCTTCCGCGTTTGATGTAGGGTAATCGAATCGACCTTTTTCTGAACCCCCAAGTAGCCCGACACAACACGAGGGTCATCATCCTTAAAGAGCGCCTTCACCCGCTGAAAAAACGACCGTTTCTTCACCACTACAGGTTCAGGCATCGAGTTCGATCCAATGGAGGAGTATATCTTATGCTTTAACTCCACCTCCGAGCTGTCGGCCTTATCCTTATCGTTAAACACCACATTGTAGCTGCCACGCTTACTCCTTTTTTGGTTTAAGGAGATGATATCACCAACCACCTTGCTCTTCTGCCGTTGAATGATATAGATATTGGAGAGCTGAACCTGCTGCTCTGCATCAATCGAGATATTACGGAGCACCAGCAAATTAGAATCAATCTCGGCATTTTGTGTCACATAATCGGCCAAAAATGATTCATCACCCGACACCGCGTAAAGCTTTGCATTAGTCTCCGACTCGTAAATCCGAACCAACGTCTGGTTTATTAGGGTCAACTTTTGGGTAGATGCAGGAGCATTACTCAAGGTATCCGACAGCCCAACTACACCAAAATAGCTGTAAAAAAAAACAACTATACCGAGTGACATCAGTACGAAAAACGAAATGAAAACTTTACGGCCTATGTTTTTTGTTGGGAGATAAATCATAACACTTAATGTAAGCACAAGCTACAAGTGTAAAAAAGAGCCAGCAAAAGCCAGCCCTAATTTTTCACGTAGTATTTTAGGAAAATCTACTTTTTGTAGGTAATAACAAGGTACTTCGACGACTGCCAGAACTTCTTGCTGTTGGTAATTTCAATTCCTGAACAGAAATTTTTACTATCAACCTTTAGCACGTACGAATCAGCTGGGTGAGTGCTCAGAATCTTTACATTCTTGTGCCCAATCTCTACCCCTTCAAAGTTTCGAATATCAACCTTGGTAAATGCATCAAGATTAACGTTAGAGTTAACTGTCGCTGTTTTACCAATGCCAATGAACCCGCCCATACGATTAATTACCGCCTTTTGTTCCAGCTCCTTCTGCGATCCAATAACGAAGTAGGCCGTATTAAGCTCGTTTGTTCTAGCGGTTACATTTTCTTCTAAAACACGTTTAGATTTCGATAGCGTATCTACACGAGAGCTGAGTTCTGCTACCTGAAAGTTAAGCTTCACCAGCTGCTCCTTTAGCTGAACAATTTCAGCATCCTTCTCACCATTCTGCTGGGTGAGCTGAGCAATAATCTCCTCCAGACTTTCAATCTTAACATTGGCAGAC
>CAXYUU010000276.1:0-5099 GCA_964292015.1 uncultured Acetobacteroides sp. | reverse complement strand
CACGGTATTCTCCGAGCTGCAGCGCAGCGACCAGCACGGTAGCGGTTCGTCCAAGCAGTACATGGGCCTGCCGGTGGGGGTAACTTTCGAGCAACCGCTGGTGTCGTTCAACAAGCTCAAGTGGATGGGGCGCATCGAGCCGCTTAAGTACGAGGAGGCCATGCGGCGCTACAGCGCGAACATGGAGATGGTACACGTAAAAACGATTAGCTACTACTTCGACCTGCTGATGGCCAAGGTTAACAACGATATTGCCGTGCAAAACCTCCTTAACGCCACAAAGCTCTACGATATTGCGGTTGCCAAAAAGGAAATCGGCATCATCTCGGAAAACGAGCTGCTGCAGCTAAGGCTCTCCAAGCTCAACTTCGAGGCCAGAGTTACCGATGCAAAGCAGGAGTTCGACAAGAAGATGTTTGCGCTGCGCAACTTCCTTGGGTTTAACGATAAGGTAATGCTACAACCCGAAGTGCCAGTCGGAACGCCTGCTGCTGCTGCCACCACCTCGCTTGCCGAGGTTTTGAGTCTTGCCAGGGCCAACAACCCCTTTACGCAGGAGGTGCAGCGTCGGATGCTCGAAACGCAGATGCTGGTAGCCGAGGCAAAGGCATCCCGAGGTTTTAAAGCCGACCTCTTTCTGTCGTTTGGCCTCACCGGAAACGATGTCACCCTGCCCGGTGCCTACCAGAACCTGCAGGATAGGCAGATGGCCAGGCTGGGCATGCGCATCCCCATACTCGACTGGGGGAAGGGGCGTGGAAAGGTGGAGCTGGCCAAGTCGCAGCTCGAGGTGCAAAAGGGGCGCATACAGCAGGAGTCGCAAAGCTTCGAGCAGAATGTTTTCATTAGCGTGCAGCAGCTCCTTGCCCAACCTCGGCAGCTAAGCATTGCCCAGGAGGCCGACTCGGTTGCCCAGCAGCGCTACAAAACTGCCTTCGAAACCTTTGTGATGGGAAAGATAAACATCCTAGACATCAACGATGCGCAGGTATCGCGCGACGAGGCCAAGCGAAACCATCTGGCACAGCTCTACGCCTCGTGGCTCTACTACTACAACCTCCGACAGATTACCCTGTACGATTTCGAGAAGAGACAAAACATCACCAGCGATGCCAATGGCTTGCTGTAGGAGGGATTGCGCGTTGAAGAATACAAATCTTTCAGCTGAATGTAGGTGGTTTTTATTAGTACTCGACACACACCAACCACCCCGCCCTACGGGCACCCCTCCTTGGTAAGGAGGGGAATAGCTCCGAAGAAATTTAGTGAGGAGTGGAGAATTAGCGCAACTTTCGTAGCACCCACTAGGAGAGTAAACCCGAAACTTCCTCAGCGCGATTCCCCTCCTTTGCAAGGAGGGGTCGGCGCAGTCGGGGGTGGTTTTTTACAAGTTATTGAGGTAGGAATACCCTGCACCGCGATATCCCTAATACAAGAATATCGCTTTTAAAAACAAAAGGAGTAGACGTAAAGGAATCAGCGCATCGTAGCACAAAGCGTATCCCCCGCTGGCGGGGGAAGGGGGTGGAAACCGCACGTTACAGGAAGAAATGCGATGCATTCGAAAAGGGGTTTTACAAAATACCTAAGCCTCCGACTATCCTCTACCGAAAATCCACCCCCTAACCCTTGCCAGCAGCAGATAATCTTCGAAATGGAGTAGGGTCATTTCGGATAGGCAAAATCCCTGCACAGTACTGAAAAGAAACCGGAGAATAGCCCTCCTTTTCCTACATTTGTACCAAATCTTACGAAAATGATACTTGTTGTTGACGACGATATAGCCGTACGTTCGAGCCTTTCGCTGCTGCTACGCCAGTGTGGCTACGAAACACTCGCCCTGGCCTCTCCTCCCGAGGCTATCGAACTGGTGAGGAGCACTTCGCCCGATCTGATTCTTATGGATATGAACTACACCGCCGATACGTCGGGCGAAGAGGGCATAACGTTGCTCAAGCAGGTTAAGCTATTCTGTCCCGATGTGCCGGTTATCCTTATTACCGCATGGGGATCGATACACCTTGCCGTTAGAGGGATGAAGGCAGGCGCATTCGACTTTATCACCAAGCCGTGGAGCAACGAAACGCTTGTGGCAACGGTACGACGGGCACTGGAGCTCACCGCCAAATGTCCAAAGCCGTCGCAATCGTCAACCAGGGGCGAGATAAATGCGCAGTTTCGGTTCGATAAGATTATTGGGCAGTCGCCAAAGCTGATGGAGGTGCTCAACACCATTGCCCGAGTGGCCAAGACCGATGCCCCGGTGCTCATTTCGGGCGAAAGCGGCACCGGCAAGGAGCTGGTTGCCGAGGCAATTCACCAGAACAGCACCCGAAACAGGGAGAGCATGGTGAAGGTAAACCTAGGCGGCGTGTCGCAGTCGCTGTTCGAAAGCGAGATGTTCGGTCATAAGAAGGGCGCCTTTACCGATGCCTACCACGACAGGGTGGGCCGCTTTACCATGGCCAACAAGGGGACCATCTTCCTCGACGAGCTGGGCGAGCTCGACCTCTCGTGCCAGGTAAAACTGCTAAGGGTACTTCAGGAGCAAACCTTCGAGGTGCTGGGCGAGAGCAAACCCACCAAGGTAGACGTTCGCATCGTATGCGCCACCAACAAGGATCTCACACAGATGGTTGCCAAGGGCATCTTCCGCGAAGACCTCTACTACCGGGTAAACCTCATCACCATACACCTGCCCGCACTTCGCGAACGCCCCGAAGACATCCCGCTTCTGGCAAAACACTTTATCCAAAAGATGGCCAAAGCATCTGGTGTAAGCGTGGAGCTCAGCAGCAGCGCCATCGACCTGCTGGCCCGACAGCCCTTTCCTGGAAATATCCGCGAGCTAAAGAATTTGGTGGAGCGCACCGTGCTGGTATCGGGTAAGCAGGTTATCGAGGCCGAAGATATTGCCCAGAACCTGCAAACACCCTGCACCTCGGAGCTCGACACCAGCCTGCTGCTGCCTATCGACGAGATGGAGCGCAAGATGATTGTAAAGGCAATGGAGCTGTACAACGGAAACATCTCGAAGGTGGCCGACACCCTTGGCATTAGCCGCGCCGCCCTGTACCGCCGACTAGAGAAACATGGGATACGAATGGATTAGGGGAAGTGCTGCCGATTGGGTAGCCAATAGGGGATGACCGGATGTTAGGATTTACAACTGCAAAATCCTTTAATCATCATTTTGACGAGGTTGCCATAGCTTGATTGCGGTTACAAACCGAGTACGGTTGCTAGTTAAGCGCTGCTAAACCGCTACTTATGTTCGACGGCATTTGTAATGCCGCCGAGTTCCAGTAAAACAATTGTCCAACTAGCTAGCCTAAATTGCGTACCTAAATCCGACAATTAAACCCCATGAGCTGGTCTTGTAGCTACCGTTACTCTCTGGTTTAAGAAGGTTGCATAACCCCCAGTTTTCTACAACACCAACATCGAGTGTCATTCGATGGTAAATGGGAATATAGGTACCCGCACCCACTACTAGCCCTCCATCAATTCGATTAAAGTCAGATGCACTCGGTTGTGTAGGATTATGATCTACGAGAACATCGTTATCCCATTTCTCCGAAAACTTTAGCAAGTAGCCCATAAAAACGCCCCCTTTAACGTAAGCCTTTATCCTACCTCTTGTTTGGAACGAAGCCTTTATGGGTAGTATGAGGTAATCGAAGTTGCGGTGCGCTTCGGTGGTATGCGCTACGAAACCATCCATATCCGAAAACACGAGATTACCTACCTTGTCGCCTTTCCTCTCGAGCCCAAGACCAGAGCTAAGCCATAGGTATGGCGTTAGCTGGTAGCTAACGGTAACAGCCGCTCCATAACCAGTTTGACTTTCGTAGATATTGTAGCCTGAACTCTGACGAATTGAGCTGCTGGTAATAGTAGATTCCAATCCGACTATCCACCTTGCCGATTGTGCAAAAGCTGCGATACTGAATGCCACCAAAAGTGACGTTACTATAAGTTTTCTCATTGTTGGTGGTACCGGTTATACTATTTTTATTCGTTTTTAACTGGGCTAAAGGCCTTGGTTTACCGAGAGTAGCTAGACGTTATGCTCAGTAGGGTAGACAAGCCCCTGCTAAGAAAAAACCTTTACTTCGCTTCGACGAAGTTGCAAACTTCGCCGAGCTTTGCGCTTTGATATAGACTACGGCGAACAAGGAATAGAATCGAGCCTATTTATTATGTACCGTAATTTATTTATATACATCGTTTACAAGTTGTCAAAAATTGAACAATATAACTTTTTATACTCTTTCTTTAGTTTGTTGAAATCCTCTTTACACTCATTATAAAATTCCCAATATGTATCATCAGGTTTTATTATTGTACTTAATGAAAAATCTGATTTACTCGTATATGAATTAATTTGGTTAGCAACTTTATACATTCTTGAGAACTTACAATTAGTGACTATACCCTTGAAACTGTTACCTTTTTCCTGAAAGTCTTTTACTCTATAGCAAAATCCATAAATCTCATACGGATTAAAATCCTCTGTAACTAGTTGCAATTGCGAGATTTCATCTGACTTACTGAACTCAAACAAATCCCTGTATGTTGATTTAAGCATTTCGTTAAATATTTTTCTATTTGTTGCATTTCGTTTGATTAGCCAATTTTTAATCGAAAAATAACTTGTTATAAAAGTCCCAATCGCTGCAACAATCCAAAAAATCCACTGATTGTTTTTGATTAATTCTATCATATAGTAAAGTTTTAGTGAACGGTAGCGTTTGTATTATTGCACACAACGGGCTTTTAACCCAAGCACCGCAAAGCGGTTTGTTGGCTACTCCTGTAAGCCGCCAACGGAAGACCAATCCTATCTTCTCTTTGTTAAAGGGGCTTCGCCAGCAAGTTCGCTCGGTCTCGACAGCTCCCTTTACTCAATACCGAAGTAGGCATCCATCTCTTATACAGAATTCAAACGAATCGTGTCCGTTTGATTCATGGCACAACTACGGCTAACTAGGTCGTGTGTAAGCTTTTGCGACCAGACAATGTACTTGACTATTCCTTATGTATTTTCTTTCTCCATACATCTGGGAATATTTCATTTTTAAAGTATACAAGTTTCC
>CAXYUU010000275.1:0-5106 GCA_964292015.1 uncultured Acetobacteroides sp. | reverse complement strand
TTATCGGGTGATGTTATTGTTCTAAGCACCTCTACCACCTGCGCCGAAAGGTTGTTTTGGGGCTGATTCCGTTGTGTCTGCTGCTCGAACTTCGCTACGGTATCGGCTAATCGCTCCTTGTGAATGGGTTTGAGTAGGTAGTCGATGCTGTTTACCGTGAATGCGCGTACGGCATACTCGTCGAAGGCGGTAGTAAATACAATTACGCTCTGTGGTTTTACCTGCTCTAAAAAGACAAAAGAGTTGCCATCGGAGAGTTGGATGTCGAGAAACAGGATGTCGGGATATGGGTGGCTGCCAAACCAGGCGGGAGACTCCTCGATACTGCCGGGAATTACCTCAATTTCCCAATCGGGACGTAACGACTCCAGCATGTTACGTAGCAGGCGGGCTGCAGGAATCTCATCTTCGATAATAACGGCTCTAATCTTACTCATATAAAAGGGGGAGCTTAACGGTGAAGTGGGTGCTACTTTTTTCGACAAGGATATCCTTGCTACAGAGTAGTTGGTAGCGCATTGACAGGTTTTGAAGACCTTTACCCGACTTTACATCGTTCATTTTTGGTCGCAATTTGTGGGTTACAACGAGGACCTCTTCATTGGGAAGATAGTCTAACACTATTTTAATCGGCTTATTAAGGCTGATGCTGTTGTGCTTTATCACATTTTCGACCAGTAGCTGGAGTGTTAGGGGCGGAATCTTACGCTCGTAGAGGCACTTGTCGAGTCGATTGTCAAGTCCAATACAATCGCCCAAGCGTATTTGATGTAGGAAGATGTAGGCGTTTAGGAACTCCAACTCGTCGCTGAGTGAGGCTAGCCGCTGATCCTGACACTGCAGGATATAGCGATACACATCCGAGAGGTTGCGGGTAAAATCCATGGCACTTTGAGGGTTGTACTCAATCTCAGAAATGAGCACGTTCAGGCTGTTGAACAGGAAGTGCGGGTTAAGCTGGTTTTGCAGTGCTGCATAGCGTGCTTTTAACGACTCCTCCTCGAGCATGGACTTTTGGCGGTAGAGTTTTAGAGCGTACCGAGCTGAATGATTTGCCATAACAAGGCTAACAATTACAAGCTCCACCAGCCAAATGGTAACTAAAAGGTGTACTCCGCTGCTGTAAATGGTTAGCGGATGCGGCACCTGCATTAGCAACTTAAATGTCGTAAGCAAGGTATAGTTAAGCAGAATGAGCAGCAGGGCAATTACCAGATAGTATCCAACTACCCGCTTCTTCTTTTTAAAAAAGAAGAACGACTGCCGATTTATCCAGCTATTGAGCTGTATCATCACAAAGCCAAGGATATTAAACATGATAAGAAAGCCAAGAACGATAAGTGCTGGAGATATACCCAACTTTTCGCCTTGAACAAGAAGATCGGGCTTCACCAGAAACAGGTACGAAAAGTAGCCTAAGCCGGAGAAGAGCAGCAGGTAAATCGGCCAGCTTATAAATCGTTTAAAGGCAGTCATGGCATGTTTGTTTGTACAAAGATAGCAAAGAGGTGGGTGCTAGTATAGTCCAGCAGCACGAATAAGTTCGGAATGGTAAATTTGGGCGTTTATTTTAGAACGTACAAAGTTTAGCTGGGCTGTTTGGTGGAATATTTGGGCATCAAGTACTTCGGCAATCGAGAGATTTCCCTCTGTATAGCGTTCTACCGCCATCTGCTCGTTTTCTGAGGCCTTAGATAGCGAACTTTGCGCTAGGGCAACCTGCTCGACAGCCTGATTATAGCCAATGTAGGCGCGTTGCACCTCGAGTTGTACCGCTTCAAAGGCCTTACCATAGCCCTCACGGGCAATATCTACCCGGTAGGCGGCCGCCTTTTTCTCGCTTTTGTGCTTGCCCCATTCAAAAATGGGAATGCTCAGCTTGGCGTAAAGAACCAGGTTGGGGTCTAAGTCGGACTTGAAGTTATACCCAGGTGAAAGGTAGCTGGCATCGGCACCCATGAAGAGCTGCGGCTTAAAACGCGCGATTGCCACCTCGCCAGCAGCCTGCTGCAGCTTTACATTCTCCTGAGCGGCAAGAACCTCGCCCCGGGTTACCGTTGCCGCCTCCATTTCCGACGAGAGGCTAGCCACCGAAAGGATGGTGGGTACCAAGCTGTCGACCGGGGTTAGCGTATTCAGGTCTGCTCCTATTAGAGAGTTAAGAGAAACCATCTCCATTTCCAGCGCATTTTGAGCCTGAAGTTGCTGATAGCGCGATTCGTTGAGCTTTACCTCGGCCATTAGCAGGTCGTTTTTATTCGAAAATTCCACGCTAACGCGATTTCTAACCACATCGACCAGCTTGGATACCGACTGGTAGTAGCGATTGGTAATCGACAGCACCTCCTTTTGGCCCACTGCTTTCCAGTAGTGGAAGTCGGCTTCGTAGCTAACGTTGCCCATCGTTGCCTTGGAGCGGGAGCTGGCAATACTACCATCGAGCTGTGCCATGCTTAGCAGCTGCCGGTTGCGGCCTCCGCTATACACAGGTTGAACCAGTGATACCGATGTGCCGTATGCCATGCTGTTTCCCTTAAACGAAAGCGGACTGGCTGCCGATGGCAGGTTTACCGCTAACTCCATGGGGTTAGCGGTGTAGCTGTACGACGCGTTGGCGGTGAGCTTGGGCTTTAGATCAGACTGCGCCCCCTTTTGAATTTCCCGATTTAGCTCAATCAACTTTTGTGATGCTCGAACATCGGGGTTGTGCTCCAACGCCATTTGGCGGTACTTCTTTAGTAATACGCTTTCTTGAGCATGACTCGTCATTGCCGCAAAAAGAACGACCAGGGCTATGGATAGTACTTTTTTCATTGTACGCTATTTTATTCGGTAGAAAATGGCGAATAACGCCGGGGTGACAAATAGGGTTAATAGTGTGGCAAACGTGAGTCCGAAGATAATGGTGGCAGCCATTCCGTTGAAAACCACATCGAACAGCAGCGGAACCATTCCGAGGATGGCGGTAGCCGCGGCCATAATGACTGGACGAGTTCTTGATACGGTAGCCTCAATTATTGAGGTACGAAGCGATGTACCTTCACGAAACTGAATGTTCACCTCATCAATCAGCACAATTACATTTCTAACGATCATACCCAGCAATCCGAGCCATCCGGCAATGCAGAAGAAGCCGAAATCGAATCCGGTAACCAGCATTCCGAATACCACGCCAATAAGCGATAGTGGAAGAATAAGGATTACAATTAGCGGCTGTCGGTAGTTTCGAAATAGCGCCACAAGGATAATAATGAGCAGGACAAAGGCTAGAGGGAAGTACTTGGTTAGCGCCGACATGGCCTCCTTTTGATCCCTATACTGAGAATCCCAAAAGAAGGAGTACCCACTAGGTAGCTTAATCTGCTCTATCTCCTTTTTTATCTCATTATGAACCTCCTGCATAGTATGCCCAGACTTTATATCGCACATAGCCGCCATGCTAAACTCGCGGTTGTAGGTCTTTACTAAGGGATACTCCCATCCCATTTCGATATGCTTGGTTGCCTGAGCCAGAGGTGCCGATCCCTTTCCATTCCAGATGGAGAAGTCGCCCAGCTGGGTTGTTCCCATCTTAGCATCTTGGTAGGTCTTTAGCAGTACTGGAACTCGTTTCTCCTCGTCGCGGTACACCCCTACAGGCAGTCCGTCGTTTACCGATTTAATTGCTTCCACCATGCTGCTCTTAGATATGCCCAACATGCCTGCTCTGACCGGGTCGAACTCTGGTTTTACCACCATGGCCATATTCCCCCACTCGTTTCGGGCATCTGCCACCTTGGCGTTTCGACGCATAATTGTAATGGCGACGTTGGTTAGCGAGTCGAGTACCTCCGGATCGCTACCACAGAAGCGAGCCTCGATAAGTGCCTGAGGAATAGAGTTCAACTCGAAACGGTTCACCTTAATAAAAAGATCGGGGAAATGGCTCGATATCGAATCGCGTAGCTGCTGCTGCAGCTCACGTGAGTTTTCGGGCGTAGTTGTTTTGATTAGACATTGCGCATAGTTGGGCTGCGGGCCAAAGCTGGAGTTGGCAAGGTAGTACCGCGGAGGCGTTTGCCCCACAAACGACGACACCATTTCGACTTGCTTAAAACCTTGCAGGTAGCTTACCATTCCATCAACAGCTTCGTCCATCCGTTCGATACGGGTTCCTTCGGGCATCCACATGTCGAGGGTAAAGTAGGGCTTGTTGAGCTGGGGGAGGAATACCTTTGGGAGAAAGGTAAATCCCCACACGGATAGTCCCAACAGTAGCACCAGCGATCCTAGCAGCGTGTACTTCCGCTGTATTACCTGTTCGATAGCTCGTCGAAACCAGCTGTAAAACTTACCCTGGTAAAGCTCGTGCTTGAGGTTTTCCTTACGCGGACGGGCAACGTACTGCTCGATGTAGAATGGCATCTGAACGATGGCAAATATCCAGCTAAATAAAAGGGATACCGCTATAACGATGAACAGCGAGGAAAGTAGCTCGCCGGTTATGTGCGGCGATAGGTAAACGGGCATAAAGGTGAGTATGGTAATAACCGTAGCCGCCAAAAGGGGAAGTGCGGTAGACGACACCGCGCGAAGAATGGCAACTCGCTTTCGCATGCCCCGCTGCATATTTACCAGAGCCAAATCTGTTACCACAATGGCATTGTCGACAAGCATTCCCATCGAAATGATGATGGCCGCAAGCGACATTCGCTGAAGCGCAATGCCATTGGCCTGCATGTAAATGAGCGTGGCAAATATGGAAAATACCAGTCCACTAGCAACAAGCAGCCCATTCTTTAATCCTATAAAAAAGAGGAGAATTGCTATAACCGTAACTACGGATATGATGAGGTCGATAATAAACTTATCGTTTGCCTTTGCCGATTCGTAGCCTTGGTCGTAAACACACGAAAGGGTTAACCCTTCGGGCAGATTTTTCGAAAGCTGGCTGATGCGCTCCTTTACCCTTTCGCCCATGTCGACCACGTTGCCGGTTGATACGGTGGCAACCGCAATACCGATTGCCTGCGAGTTGTTCATTCGCATGAAGCTGCGGGCTGGTTTTAGGTAGCTCTCGCTTACCTGTGCGATGTCTTTTAGCCGAAAGTTCTCGCCTTTTTTGGA